>CAJUIJ010000070.1:0-11301 GCA_910586175.1 uncultured Muribaculaceae bacterium
GGCGTGTATCATAATTATGGTACACCCCCTTTTTTTATGGCAAAAAATGGAACGGCGATTTCCAAATCGCCATCAGCTTGATTTCCAAATCGCCGCTTCTATGGTGGGCGATTTGGAAATCGCCGTTCCATTTCATTACGCTATTTTTTGAAAATATTTTATGATTATTTAAAATAAATATATAAATATTATGTTATAGAATTATCTACTTCAATAAAAATACAATCATTAATAATAAATAAGACAACGCTCATGGAACAAGACTACATGGAGACACACAAAGGGGATAAGGAGAATAAACAGAATGGGGAACGTAGGAAACGCTACATGCTCGACGAGGAGGAGATACCGCGCAGATGGTATAACATACAGGCTGAGATGCCTGTCAAGCCCATGCCTCCGCTTAACCCGGCCACGAAGGAACCGCTCAAGGCTGAGGACCTCTACCCTATCTTTGCCGAGGAGCTGTGCCGTCAGGAGCTGAACCAAACCGATGCATGGATTGACATACCCGAAGAGGTCCGTAACCTGTATAAATATTACCGCTGCACACCATTGGTGCGTGCATATGGCTTGGAGAAAGCGCTCGGCACACCCGCACATATATATTTCAAGAATGAAAGCGTGAGTCCGATGGGTTCACACAAGCTAAACTCGGCAATACCGCAGGCCTATTATTGCAAGCAGGAGGGTGTGAAAAATGTAACTACCGAGACCGGAGCCGGACAGTGGGGAGCCTCGCTCGCCTACGCAGCCAAGATGTTCGGTCTTGAGGCTGCCGTATATCAAGTAAAAATCAGCTACGAGCAGAAGCCTTACCGCAAGAGCATCATGCAGACATTCGGTGCGCAGGTCACTCCATCCCCCTCCATGTCTACACGCGCCGGCAAGGATATCCTCACTGCCAACCCTAACCATCAGGGTTCGCTCGGCACTGCCATTTCTGAAGCTGTGGAGCTTGCACGCACCACCCCCGATTGCAAATACACCTTAGGGTCGGTGCTGAGTCATGTGTCGCTGCATCAGACAGTAATCGGGCTTGAGGCGGAAAAGCAAATGGAGATGGCCGGTGAATATCCCGACATGGTGATAGCATGCTTCGGAGGGGGTTCTAACTTCGGTGGTATCGCATTTCCATTCATGCGCCACAACTTTACCGGCGAGAAGAAAACGCGCTTCATAGCTGCCGAGCCTACGGCATGCCCAAAGCTCACATGCGGGGAGTTCAAATATGACTTCGGCGATGAGGCCGGCTACACACCCTTGCTGCCTATGTACACGCTTGGCCATAAGTTCCAACCGGCCAACATACATGCCGGCGGCTTGCGTTATCACGGTGCAGGCGTGATTGTATCGCAATTGCTCAAGGATGGTTGGATGGAGGCGGTCGACATACCGCAACTCGAGTGCTTCGAGGCAGGCACCCTGTTCGCTCGCACCGAGGGGATTATCCCTGCTCCTGAATCATGCCACGCCATAGCCGCTACAATACGCGAAGCCCTCAAATGCAAAGAGACCGGCGAGGAAAAAGTAATACTATTCAACCTCTCAGGCCATGGACTGATCGACATGGCCAGCTACGACAAATACTTCTCAGGAGACCTTGTATAATTTTGAATGTTGAATTTTGAATTTTGAATTTTGAAATTGGCTTCGCGACTTTTTACTTCTATAATTGAGCCACTTAAAGCAGCTCTGTAATTCGAAATGTCAAGTCGCGAAGCCAATTCTAAATTTTAAATTTGAAACGCTTCGTCGCGAAGCCAATTTTAAATTTTAAATTTCTTCGGGGTTGCGTTTGCTCAGCATATTCCAGATTATCACTGCGAAGAGTGCGCCTACGAGCGGACCTACTACCATAACCCAGAAATCAGGCCATGCATTCGGACTGTAGATAGCCGGGCCGAAACTTCTTGCAGGATTCACCGAACAATTGTCTACAGGTATGCCTACGATATTCACAAGACCTAAGGCAAGACCAATAGCGAGTCCGGCAAACTTGCCGAATCCCTTGCGGGCATCGGTGGCACCGAGAATCACAAGCACGAAGAGCATGGTGAAGAGAATCTCACACATCAAGGCCATCCCCTGACTCACTCCCGGCTGACATACGTTGGTGGCTATAGTATTGACTACGCCGCCATTATCAGTAATGCCTCCAAACTTGAACGGCACCTCACCTATCTCCGTAAACCAATAGAGGAAGCCTGCTCCAACTGCCGCACCGGCAAGCTGAAACACTACGTACCACACAAAGTCTTTGAACGACATACGGTTGCTGAGCAACATCGCGAACGATACAGCAGGATTGACATGGCAACCCGAAATGTTGCCGATGCAATAACAAAGGCAAACCAACACCAGACCGAAGCAAAGGCCTATGCCCAAAACTCCGATTTCAGGACCGGCAAGCACCGCGCTGCCGCAGGCGAGCAACACGAGAAACATTGTCCCGAAAAATTCAGCTAAATACTTTTTCATAATAATCCAAATAATGATTTATTAACATAACACAAAAACATTATTTCGGGTTGCAGATCGAGACTGACAATTTGCTCCATTTCCTGTAATTTTAACGGATGTTAAATAAAGAATTTGCACCAAACCTTTTACTGCGCCTATCGTTTACAAGGTATCAAAATAATTATGAAAAACACATAAAAACATCTGCTATGAAAAAACTATTTACACTTCTTACGATACTCATGTGCCTATTCACAGGTGCACATGCACAGGGAGCTGAAGGGGGAGATTTCTATCTCGACCTTGTCACGCTCAACAATGCCAAATATTATTTCACTCAGCGACCCGACGGCATATATGAAGTCACTGTGCCTCAGCTTTCGGGCGACTTCAAGGTATTTGACTCACGATATCTCACCGACCCTAAAAATGAATATATATGGTGCGGCCGATGACCATAGCTTCGGCGTAGACGTGGGCGACATCAAGTATCTCGCCAACCCGGGCAACAACCTGTCGGTGGAGGGTGGCGGCATTATCTACAACGCCGTGGTAGAATTTGACCCGGTGAACAAGACTCTGAAAATCACAGCCGGCAGCCGCGACCCTGAAGATGCCCCTATCACCACAGCGATGCCTCTTCTTATCGGCCAGTTCAAGGATGCAGAAGGGACTATGGTAAATTGGGACCCATCGCAGGTGATTACACCTGTATATTACGAAAAGGATGACATATACATTTTTCCGGATGTATGCTTCACCAACAACGGTGAGTTCAGCTTTATCACAAAGAAGGGAACAAACTCTTCCGATTGGAGCACCGTAAATTCCAGCGTAAGATATGCCCCGGCAGATGCAGAAAAGGATGTGGAGATGTCTACATGGATGCCTTATAGTGAATTTTATAACGGCACATCCAACAAATGGATTTTTCCTACCGAATATCGTAAATATCTCACCGGTCTTACCAACTTCGCAGTCTACCTTAGGCCTAAGACCAAGGAGGTGTACATACAGTTCATCATGGTTACAGGTGTCAAGAATATCGAGGCCATTGAAGTGACCGACAAGCCGGTCGATGTCTACTCACTGACCGGCACTCTGCTCAAACATGGAGTGAACCGCACATCGGCCACCGATGGACTTCCCTCGGGTCTATACATAGTAGGAGGCAAGAAAGTAATTGTAAGATAATGACATGAAGGATAACAATCAGATACCCAAAACTCAAAAACCGACAGCTGCCGCCGAGCCTCAGAAAGCTCAGGCGGCAGCCGTCTTAAAGGCTCAGCCGCAGAATGCCACGCCACAGACTGCACAAACGCAGCCGAAGGTCACAACCGTATATTGGTTTTTCGTGACTTTCATGGTGCTTCTCAGCACCCTCGGCTCGTTTGTCAACGACATGTTTACACCGGCCTTGCCGGCCATGTGCCGCTTTTTCCACACATCCATCCCCACCGTACAGATGGGTCTGACTTCCGGCATGGCCGGACTCGCCGTGGGGCAGTTGCTTCTCGGACCGATGAGTGACCACTATGGCCGCAAACCGATACTCGTCATTTCGCTTGTGCTCTTCATTATATCTGCTGTGGTCAGTGTCTTCTCTCCAACCATACATTTCTTCATCGGATGCCGTTTCTTCCAGGGCATGGGGGCTTCGGGTGGATACCTGCTGGCACGCACCATGCCTGCCGATCTCTATAATGGTCGCCAACTCGCCAAGATTATGGCTCTCATAGGAGCCATCAACGGTGTGGCACCTGCCTCAGCTCCGGTGCTCGGCGGTATCACAGCCGATGCTTTCGGATGGCGCGGCATATTCGTGGGGCTCGCTATCCTTGCTCTGCTTGTATTGGTGATATCTTGCTTTGCCAAAGAGACATTGCCTGCCGCATACCGCTCCAAAGGTTCTGTGTGGCACTCGTTTGCCGGCTACGGTGCACTTCTCAAAAACGGCAAGTTCATGACACACGTGGCCTTCAAGGGTGTGGCATTAGGTCTGCTTTTCGCCTACATAGCCGCCGCACCATTCATATTGCAGGACCATTACGGCATGTCGCAGACCACATATGGACTTGTGATTGGCGCAAACTCGATATTTGTGGTGACAGGCTCTTCACTCGCCATGAAATTCAAGCCGCTCAAAAAAGGCTGCCACTGTCGGTGCAGCCCTGATACTTGCCGGATGCATCGGTCAAGCGCTGGCACTATACAACGTAAGGAGCATTCTCCTGTTTGAGGTCTGCATGGGCGCGATACTGACAGGACTCGGACTGGTCTTCACCACCACCAACACATTGGCGATGAACGAAGGGCGACAAAGCGCCGGTGAGGCATCTTCGCTGCTCGGCATAGCCGGCTACGTGGTGGGAGGCGTGGTGTCGCCGCTCGTGGGAGTTGGCAACGTGATGCACTCCACAGCAATCACCTTCGTGATATTGGCACTACTGATAGCAACCACTGCATTCCTATCCAAGAGGATAGCCCCCGACCTTTACAATTGACCGCAATAACCCGCCATGGGTAATTTTATAAAAACCACTCACTATAAACTTTATAAATAATAACAGCCATGACCACCTCCAAACCAAGATTCTGGACCGCCGACCGCATTATGCAGCTGATCATAGGCACGGCCATCACCGTGCTGCTCATATTGCTCGTGCGCTATCTGAGCGGAGTGTTGCTGCCATTCTTCGTGGCATGTTTCATAGCCTATCTGCTCCAGCCATTAGTTCGTATCAACCAACGCTTGCTGCATTGCAAAGGGAGGGCTCTCCCCTCTATCGTCACGCTTGTCGACATCATCATTATCATCGGCTTGATTATCTATCTGTTCATGCCATCGGTAATCAGAGAACTGAACGAGCTTAACAAGATAATCGTCGAAATAAGCAAAGGTCAACTCAGCATGCCCCCGGCCTACCGCAAGGCAATAGAATATGCCAGCCGCTATCTCGATCCCGAATATCTCAGGTCGTTCCTCACCGGTGATCACCTTATGAGCATCATCAACCGGGGCACTTCGCTGATTGAGGAGTCGCTCGACCTGGTGCTTGCCATATGCTCCTGGTTGCTCACCATAATCTACGTGCTCTTCATACTGATAGATTACCCCACCATAAGCCGGGGCTTCAAGCTGATTGTGCCACACAAATACCGTGCAGAGTTCATGGCGATATTCGCCGAAGTATCGAGCAACATGAACAAGTACTTCCGCGGACAAGGGTTGGTCGCGCTCTGCGCCATGGTGTTCTACTGCACAGGGTTCTCCATCGTGGGGCTACCGCTCGCAATACCTATGGGACTGCTTGTAGGGCTTCTCTACATGATACCATACTTCCAGTATATCACGCTGATACCTGTGGCGGTGATATGCTTCATATACTCATTGGGAGGAGAGGCAAGTTTTCTACCGATGTTGGGCAAATGCGGATTGGTATATCTTGTGAGCCAATGTATCTGCGACTACATAATCACCCCGCACGTCATGGGTAGGGAGTTGGGGCTGAACGCCGCCGTGATACTCTTGGCCCTCTCCGTATGGGGAAGCCTGTTAGGCATAATAGGCATGATAATAGCCCTGCCGGTCACCTCGATGATAATGACCTACTACACCCGCTACATCAGCGACCCGTCACCCCGCCCCGACAAACCCCAAAACAAATGAGAAATAGTTAAAGCCTGACGAGTTGGTTCCAACTTATCAGGCTTTCTGCTTGCGGAGAGACCGGGATTCGAACCCGGGATAGGCTTTTGGCCTATACACGCTTTCCAGTCGTTGCGTGTAACTCCTTAGATAGTTGGTTTGTAATATGTTAACTATCTCTGAAATTTGTTCGCAAACATTTCGCAAACATCTTTCACGCCACAAAGGTAATACTTTTTTCCGATGTGGCAATAACTTTCACTCACTTTTTCATCACTTTTTTTCTTGGGTATAGGCGATGCCGTGTGAGGTGAGCAGTTCACGCAACCGCCATAGTTCATCGCGCAACTCAATCTCCCTGTCGCGGCAATCGTCATATTTTGCGCGTTGTTCGTCAAGCTGCCGTGATAATCGGGCGTTTTCCTCGCGCAGACGCTTGATTTCCTCATCGTCGCTATTTTTCTCCTTTTCGGTATCGCGGTTTACCCGCTCCAACATTTCGAGCATCTGCCGCAATGTTTCGGGGTCGTTTATACGAACCTCCGAAAATCGGTTATTGCTCCCCACTGTTTCAAGGTAGCGCGGATATTCTTCTTCGGGAACTTCGTACTCCGTGAGGTCGACGCCGGGGAACACCTTGCGCAAATCCTCCACACGTTCATCCGGGAACGGGTTGCGCCCATTCTCAACACTCGAAAGGAAGCCCTGCGTTATGCCGAGGTCGTGCGCAAGCTGCTTCTGCGTCTTGCCGTGCTCTTTCCTCAATTCAAGCAGTCTGTATCGTGCCATAACACTTTTTATAATTTTATTGCGCAATATTGCGTACTAATATTGCGTTATATTATTCAAATTCGCTATCTTTGCAGTATCACTCCGAGCAACACGGCAAGGCAATAACTTTGTTTCTTGATGCAAAGGTAGTGATTATTTCCTAATACAACAAATATATTGCCTAATGTATTTGCGTGATACTTGTTAAAAATTGTAAACACCTAAAATATGAAGAATAAGACGCTGAAGGAACTCTACCTTGAAGAAAAAGAGAAACCGACCCCGGCGCAGCTTTTCGTAACACGAATAGCTGAAATCACCTGCCGCGAGGAATCCACCGTGCGCCAATGGCTTTCGGGCATACAGACACCGAACCAACGAGCCAAAGAACGCATTGCCACCGCACTCGGCTGTGATGTCGATGTCCTGTTCCCGGAATCCGGCCCACAAACTGACACCGACGAAGTATGACAGCCCAGGAACCTCAGGTGATGGCGACGGCGCGGTATTCCATAGGGCAGACCTGTGAACTGCTCGGCATACACCGCGACACCCTCCGCCAATATACCGACCGACAGAAAATAATAAAGTGCGGCTACCGTACCATTGGCAACCGCAGAGTGAAGTTCTACCTCGGAAGCGAGATACTGCGCTTCTGGAAACGCCAGGCATAACTATGATATCGCAGAAGACCATAGACGCGGTACTGGAGGCGGTTCAGATCCACGACGTCGTGAAAGACTTCGTGGAACTGAAACGCTGCGGCTCCGGCTGGGTCGGCCTTTGCCCTTTCCACTCGGAGCGCACACCTTCCTTCCACGTCGACCCGCGCCGGAACATATGCAAGTGCTTCAGCTGCGGAGAGGGAGGCGGCGCGGTGCATTTCCTCATGGAACACCGCAGTATGTCGTACCCGGACGCTATACGCCATATTGCCGGACTGTATAACATCCCTGTCGAGGAAACGCCCCGGACGCTCACCGACGAGCAGCGCAGGGAGGCCGTGCAGCGCGAGAACGCGCTTATAACCCTCGAAGCGGTGCAGAGGTTCTTCGAGCAGTCGCTTGTGTCGAAGACACCGGGGGCCAGGCGCGCCTGTGCCTACGCTTCCGACCGTTGGACGCTCGACTACTGCCGCGACAACGGCATAGGCTATGCGCCATACCCCAAAGAGTTTTTCGAGTTCGTCAAGACAAAGGGCATAAACTTCGAGGCCCTGCTTGATATCGGTATGGTACGCAAAAAGGAGGACGGCCATTTTACCTTTATGTTCGCCAACCGCGTTACCATACCCATACGCGACCGCTTCGGACGTGTCATAGCCTACACCGCCCGGAGCATCGACGAGAAGACCGACTGCAAGTATCTCAACTCCACGACCTCGTGCGTCTACCGTAAGGGCAACACCGTTTTCGGCATCGAGATTGCCCGGAAAGCGGCGGCAAAGGCCGGTTGCCTTTTCGTCGTCGAGGGTGCCCCGGACGTGCTGCGCCTCCAGTCCATAGGCTGCGACAACGCCGTGGCCGCACTCGGCACGGAGTGGACTGCCGCCCAGTTCGACGCCATCAAGGACTTGACCGACACCCTCTGCTTCATCCCGGACAGTGAGGTGCCGAAAGACGGCGAGATTTACGCGCCGGGCACAAAGGCGGTGATGAAGAACGGACGCGAGGCGATAGACCGCGGCTTCCGCGTCGTGGTGCGCGAGATACCGCTTGAAAACGGCGCGGTGAAGAACGACCCCGACAGCTTCATCACGACACCATCAATCCTTTCTTCGCTCGAAGAACAGGATTTTGTGCTGTGGTATGCCGAGAAAGCCTTCCTCGCCCCCACGACGCAGTTAGGACGCACGGCGGTAATCAAGGAGATATGCGCCATGCTCGCCGCGATCGAGGACGCGACGCTCGCATCAATGTACCTCGAACAGCTTATAAAGAGATACAAGGAGCGGACGGCGTGGAAACTGGCCTACAACTCGGCGCAGATGCGCAAGCGTGCCGAATCCGGCAGGGAGGGCGACGAGAGCGAGAACGAGCGCGACCTTTTCAGCCGCTACGGCTTCTTCATAGCCAACAACTGCTACTGCACATACGGCAAGCAGAGCGAGGTGATACGCCTCTCCAACTTCATACTGGTGCCGATGTACGACATTCCAGATGAAGGCTCCATGACGCGCCTTTACAAGATTGTCAACGACCTGGGCCACGACGCCATTATACCGCTGGAGCCGGACGACCTGGTGAACCTCGCCCTGTTCCGAAAGAAAATCAACATCGCCGGGCGTTATGTGTGGCTCGGCAAGATTGACGACCTTATGCGCGTGGAGGAATACATATTCCGTAAGAGCGAGTCCGCGAAGCGCATCCGCACCCTCGGCTGGCAGCCGGAGGGATTCTTCGCCTACGGCGACGGCATATATACCGACCGCTTTATCCGAGTCGACGAGATAGGCATGGTGAACCTCCCGAACCACGGCATCTTCTATCTTCCGGCCTATTCGGTGATGTACCGCGACAACCGCCTCCGCTTCGCTTTCGAGAAGTCCTTCACCTATACCCATCGCGCCGATGTGTCGATGGCCGACTACCTGCGCCTGTTTGTCGATGTGTTCGGCGACAACGGCAAGGTTGCCATCGCCTTCATATTCGCAACGCTTTTCCGCGACTTCATTTTTGATATGTTCGAGTTCTTCCCGATATTCAACATATTCGGTAAGCCCCAGTCGGGCAAGAGCCAGTTGGGTAAGGCCATGAAAGGCTTCTTCACCAACTCATACAAGCCGATAAACTACGAGGGAGAAACCTATCCGGCCATAAACAAGGCGTTGGAACAGACGGCCAACTGCCTTGTGCATTTCGACGAGTACAAGAACTCTATCGAGTGGCGTAAGGTCGAACTGCTCAAATCAATGTGGGATGGCGTCGGGCGCGGCAAGATGAAGGACGGCGACGTGGAGCGTGTGAACGTCAACTGCGGCGTGATACTCTCCGGTCAGGAGATGCCGACCATCGACCCGGCATTGTTCACACGTATTATCCACATCACCGTCAACAAGACCTCCTACACACTGGAGGAACGCCGCCGCTTCGCCGACCTCATGGAACTTAACCGGCGGGGAGTCTGCCACCTCACTATGGAGGTGATCGGACACCGCGACCGATTCGTGCAGGACTTCCCCCACTTCTGCGAGCTTACGCGCACCGAAGTGGTGAACCGCATCGCCCGGAGCGGTAAGACCATATCCGACCGTATGTATATGAACTGGGGCGTGGTGCTCGCATCCTTCCGCACTCTCGAAAGGATATTGCCCGTGCCTTTCTCATACGACGAACTGCTCGACATCTGCGTGGAAATGCTTCTCGACCAACATTCCATAACGGAACGCTCCGACGAAGTGGCTTCCTTCTGGAACTTCGTCCATGTGCTCTACCAAGAGGGGCGGCTCCACCAGGAGGGCGACTACCGCATCAACTACCGCGTGTCGAGCCTCAAACTGCACGGCGTCGCCGAGGCCAGGGAGTTTTCCGAGCCGAAAAACATCCTCATCATACGCGACCGCCGCATAATACAGCACTATCAGACCGACAAGGCGCGCTCGACAAAGCAGCTTATTCTCTCGGAGGACGATATGCGCAAGTATCTTGAACGCTCCGCCCCCTGCCTCGGTATCGTCAAGCGCAAGTTCTACAAGATGAACCAGTACGGACAGCCTGTAAAGGAGATTGGCGAGGGAGGCACCGTTGGCCGTCAGCTTTACGATGTAGATACGGCGCTGGCTTTCGACTACGACCAGGTGCAGCAGCTTTATCACCTCTACCTTACAGCCGATACCTCGGCAATGACAGAAGAAGAAATCCGGGAGCATGAGGCGCAACAGGATAAAGCCGCCACACAGGGGAGCGGCGCATCTCAATCCGAACTTCCTTTTTAATTTTTTCGGCAAATCTAATGAAAACGGACAGTTACCACAGCCACCACCGCCACCGCGCTATAATTCATCGGCTTAACTATTGCCACCGACGGCAACCGCCGCGCCACCACTCGCCACCGTTTGCGGCTTTTGCAACCGCCGACAACCGATTTCCCCTTATTCTTCTCTTTTTGAAAAGAAAGAATAATAGCTTAAATACGTGGCTTCGTGGGGATTGGCTTCGGCTTCCCGAAGCGGTTGCGCGGTTCCGGCGGTTGCACCCCGAATATTACTAAATCCAACATAAAAAATTACAATTCTCTCCGACAAAACAGAAACATCAACATAAAATCCCGTACAGATATGAACGACTTCCTTATCTACCTTCCCCTTGAGGCGTTTTTGGCCCAGTGGTTCCGCCACCGGCATGGCGGTTCCCAATACACCGTGCGCCTCGTGCGCGGCTCCGTGGAGTCCAAACGCCTCAAAGCCCTGCTCGACG
>CAJUIJ010000070.1:11311-12179 GCA_910586175.1 uncultured Muribaculaceae bacterium
CACCCGCGCCGCATGGCTACGTGGCCGTGGCTATTCCCTCATTTCCGGCCAAAGACCCGCGCCAGTTCAACTATGTGTCGCCACAGGGCATAAACGCCCTTGTGGAAACCTTGCGCGACCTTTTCGACCTCGAACTGCACGACTACTATGTAAAGACCTACATAAAAGGCTCGCGCATCGACTACATGATTGAGGCGTGGATGGAGATGCACGGCATCGAGTTCAACGATACCAACTACAACTCCGTCAAGAAACGCCTCGACCGTGTGCGAAAGAAAATCTATGTGAAGCGGCACCGCGACAAGGGCAAGGCCGGCGAAGCGGAGGGCTAAACAGATTTTTCTTGAAAAAATCTCTAAAAATCGTACCGAGTTCAACGCGGTTTTATACCGCCCGGCATTTCGGTAATAAACGAAACATCAATACAATAAACAATAAAACAAATAATCGTTATGTCAGAATCGACAAAGACCTGCACCGGCTGCAACCGCGAGTTGCCGCTGTCGGCTTTCGGCAGAATGGCCTCCGCCCCGGACGGCCTCAGCTACCGTTGCCGCGAGTGCGTCAACGCGCAGAAGCGCGAATACCACCAGTCGCACAAGAAGCTAAAAAGAGTGTTTACCAATCCCGACCTCGCCGCCTTCACGCCACGGCAGCTTATCGACGAGCTAAAGGCGCGTGGCTACTCCGGCGAGTTGAAAATCACACAGACAATAAAGGTATGAAGTCGCCGCTCGCTCCCGTGCAGTCGCTTCCCGGCATCCGCTTTGTCGGGATTGTGGACTGCCACAGATTGCAGCCCGGACTGCGCGAGGCCGCAGCAGCCGGTCTTACCGTCGGCGCGCATACCTCCGTGGAGGCCGTGCCG
>CAJUIJ010000071.1 GCA_910586175.1 uncultured Muribaculaceae bacterium
ATCCAGGCATCGGTGCGAAGGCGCCAAAGGAATATTGCGCCACGGAAGCAGAGCTCCACCGCCATGGCTATCCATACACCCTTTAAGCCAAACATGGGCGCAAGCAAAGCTGCGAGCGAGAGCCTTACCACCCATATGCTTCCGAGATTCATGCAGCTCGGCAGAAGCGTGTCGCCTGCACCGATAAAGACTCCATATGCCACGATTGAAGCTGCGAACATAGGTTCGGCAAAAGATTCGATGCGAAGCACCTCCACTCCGGCAGCCACAATCTCCTCTACGGGTGAAATTATGCCCATCATCAAAGGTGCGCAAAAATACATGAATACACCCATGACCGACATGACAACAATGCCCGACCAGACAGTGATATTGGCGAAACGGCGTGCAAGCTTTCGACGCGAGGCCCCAAGGCTCTGCCCGACCAGCGTCGTGGCAGCCTCAGCTATGCCATAACCCGGCATGTAGCAAAGACTCTCAGCTGTGACCGCAAAGGCATTTGCAGCTATGGCTATTGTGCCGAGAGGGGCTACAATAGCCGTGATAAGCACCTGTGCACCACACATGAGAAGATGCTCACCACAAAGCGGCGTGCTTATCTTGACAGCCCGTTTCAGGCATCGCATGGTCGTTCGCAGACTTGCTGAGCAACCTCGCAGATTCAGTTCCTTATTGCGTCGACAAAGGTAGACAAACATCACCACGCCCGCCACAGTCTCAGCCAATGCAGTGCCAAGAGCCGCACCAGCAACCCCAAGATCCGCGCCCGGCACCTGAAACTCTACCCCGAATAAACCGACATGACGGGATGGAAATATCAAAAGTGCATTAAACAACACATCGAGGAGGCACATACCTACATTCACAAGCCCGGGGAAGAGCGTATTGCCGCTGCATCTAAGCATAGCTCCTGCAAGGAAGTTAATCTGAAGCAAAGGCAAAGAGGCTGCAAAAATCAGGAAATAGGCAGATGCGTCATCCACTATACTTTCGCCACCGCCAAGCCAGTGAGGCAGATAGCCGGCCAGTGCAAGACCAATGACGCAAAGACAAAGACTGAACGCGAGCGAAGGGATTATAGATTGTTTGAGCACAGCTTGTGCACCAGCCCTGTCGGAAGCACCTATACGGTTGGCCACCTGCACCGAGAAACCCATGGCAGCAGAAGAACACAAGCCCCAGAAAAGCCATGTAGAAGTAGACATAAGACCGATAGAGGCCGAGGCATCAGCACCAAGCGAACCCACCATGGCAGCATCGATATACTGCATGATAATAGTGGATAGCTGCGCCATCATGGCAGGCAAGCTCAACACCGCAGTCAGCTTAAGCTGCTGCCCCATGGTCATCGGTTTGCCGTCGCGAATCATTGACAGGAGAGAATCGCGAGAGGCCTCCGCGCTCATATCACCAGCGGTTTTAGCACTTGAGCGATACGTTGCAAGCCATCGTGCAGCAAAGCCCGCGGACATGCAAGATTGAGACGCAGGAAGTCATCTCCACCGGGTCCATATATAGAGCCGGGGCTGAGGAGCACCTTGCCGACTTCAGCGAGACGCAAATCAAGGTCGTCCGACTTCAGGCCGGTAGCAGAAATGTTGAACCACATAAGGTAGGTGGCCTGCATTGGTGTGACCTTGAACTCAGGAAGCTCACGCGCGAAGAAATCGCGGGCCTCGATATAATTCTGCCATAGGTAAGCCCTGAGGGCTTCAAGCCATGGATAACCCTCGTTGTAGGCAGCCATGAGACCCACCACACCGAAGGGATTCACGTCGCACACTTCATTATCATTGATGGCTCGATCAATCTTGTGTCGCATCTCTTCGTCTGCACACACAATGTTGGCAATTTGCAGCCCGGCAATATTGAAAGCCTTGCTCGGCGAGGAGCAAACCACACATTTCGCCTCAAACTCCTCGGAAATCGAAGCGAAAGGGACATAATCAAGACCATTGTATGTAAGCTCACAATGAATCTCATCGGAGACTACCACCACATCATGACGCATGCATATTTCTCCCACACGTTTCAACTCATCGCGCGTCCATAGCCGTCCGGCAGGGTTGTGAGGGTTGCAGAGCAACAATATTTTCGCATCCGGATCAGAAGCCTTCTTCTCAAGGTCGTCGAAGTCTATCGTATAAGAGCCGTCGTCGGGATTATAACGAAGTTTATTGTCAGACATCGTGCACCCGTTGTTGCGAATGGAGGAGAAGAAGCAATTATACACAGGCGATTGCACTATGACCTTGCTACCGATAGGAGCGAGAGCCTTTATGACAGCAGAAATAGCCGGCACAACGCCCGACGTGTAGATGACATGCCGACGCGGCACATGCCAACCATGATGTCGGAAAAACCAATTGTCTACGGCTTGATAATACTCCTCCGGAACCTGCGTGTATCCGAATACGCCATGCTCAACACGCTGACGCAAGGCATCGATAACGCAAGGGGCAGTCTGAAAATCCATGTCGGCCACCCACATGGGCAGAATATCGTCGCTGCCCGGTGCATCCCATTTATACGAGTTGGTGTGACGGCGGTCTATTATCTTATCGAAATTAAAATCACTCATCAGAACACTATCCTTCCTTTCTTGGCTTGTTCGAGCATCTTCTTGCCGGGCATCAGATAGACCTCCAGCCTGCGGTTGCGCTCACGATTGGCCATTGAATTATTCTCGACAAGAGGCATATCGTCGCCATAAGGGTAAGTGAAGAGGTAAGTGGTGTCAGAACCATTCTCATCAAACCAATCACCTACTGTATGCACACGCTCCTCGGTGAGCCGGTCACGATACTGCGCAGAGCCTGTGTTGTCGGTGTGCATTACAAGTAATACACGATACATATCAGGGTTCTTTAGATATCGCTTGATCGGCGACAGCAATGCCTCGGCTCCCGGACGGAGTTCGGTATCGTTGGGCGAGAAGAGCTTCGAAGCGGGTATTGTGACCAGAAGCACCTCCTTATTGCGGTAAGTCTCCACCGTGCACTCACTCTTCTGGTTATAGTCACGGCCGAAGAGGCGGTTGCGCCCCTCCTTCTCCTGAAACTTACGAATCAGCTCCGCACTCTTCTCATCGAGCGGCACCGAATTGACCATCTCCGCGAAGCTTAGATTATCGAGATCATCTTCTGGATTAGCTGCCAACGCACTTAGAGGCGATGATAACGCGAGCGAGGCACACAGCACCGCACCACCGAGCCATTTAGAAATCTTCAATTGATTCTTCATATTGTAATTCAGCTTTTACGATATCCTCGACATCCGAAGGATCCATAAGCTGCTCGCCTGCACGGCGAAGTTCCTTGCGCACATAGGCTACAAGGTCGTCAAGCTTAAGCTCCTCCTCGTCGGTGACATCCGCGTTGATATTGAGATAACCATTGCGCTCATACCAATCCCATATGGTATCGATCACATATAGAATATCATCATCGGTAAGTTCCGCATTCTTTTCGTCAGAGAGAGTGCCACGAATGAACTTAACGCATTCGTCCTCGTCAAATTTCTTTATTTCTCCCATGGTTAATATTTATTGGCAATATGTGCATTATTTTACACTTATTGACTTGTTGACTTATTGACATATCGACTTATTGACATGATGTCATGTTGGCATGATGTCTTACGCCATGTAACATCACATCTCAATCAAGCCATCAGGCAGAGATGTATGTATAAGTTTCGCGTCTGTGTCGATACTCTCGATAAACTCATCTGCTACAGGTATCAGCACCGTGCTGCCGTCAGGACGATTCACGACAAACAACACATTGGCAGTGGTATCATCGATATCTGCAACAGTACCAACTTCACCGATATGCCTGTCAACGATCTTGAAACCCACAAAATCTGCCACAATTTCATCTTCCGGCACATCGTAATAATTCACGAGTTCTGAGCGCAGCGCATAGATATTTTTGTTGACAAACTGCTGAGCCAACTCCTGCGAATCGACATCCTTTAGCTTGACGAGACAAGACTCCGATCCCTTGGGACGCACCGACTCTGCATAGAATGGCACGAAAATGCCATCCATCTCAACGATGAGAGGATTGCCGTCTGCTGCGTAATCTTCATCAACATCAAGCAACGCATTCAGTTCGCCTTTCAAAGCGTGAGTCTTCTGAAACTTGCCAATCTCTATTATTTCATCTTTGGTAATCATAATCTACTCTTCTATTCTAATGATTTTCGCGCCTAATTTGTTGAGTCGGGAATCAATATTTTCATAACCGCGATCAATCTGGTTTATGTTCTGTATGCGGCTCGTACCCTTAGCTCCCATGGCTGCGATAAGCATTGCCACGCCGGCCCTTATGTCAGGGGAGACCATGTCGGTAGCTCGCAGGCAATTAAACTTACCGGCACCAATCACCACGGCGCGATGTGGGTCACATAGTATTATCCGTGCACCCATGTCGAGCAGTTTGTCGACAAAGAAGAGACGGCTCTCAAACATCTTCTGATGTATAATCACCGACCCAACCGCCTGAGTCGCCACCACAAGCAGAATGCTTATAAGGTCGGGCGAGAGGCCCGGCCAAGGAGCATCGGCTATTGTCATAATCGAACCGTCGATAAACTGGTCAACAGTGTAGATCTCACGCTGGTCCACACGTATGTCATCACCTTCAATCTTAAGGTTAACACCGATACGCTCGAAAGCCATGGGCATAAGACCCAGCTCGCTGACGTGCACATCCTTTATAAGGAGATTAGAGCCTGTCATCGCCGCCATTCCGATAAAGCTGCCCACCTCTATCATGTCGGGAAGCAGGCGGTGGGTTGTACCGCCCAGATATTCCACCCCGTCGATATTGAGCAGATTGGAGCCGATGCCATCAATCTTGGCCCCCATGCTCACGAGCATACGGCAGAGCTGCTGTATGTAAGGCTCGCAGGCAGCATTGTAGATTGTGGTGCGACCCTTGGCGAGCACAGCACCCATTATGATGTTGGCGGTGCCTGTGACCGAAGCCTCATCGAGCAACATATAGCATCCCTTAAGCCCCGACTCCGGAGCGACTATGCGGTAGGTGCGCGAATCAGAATCGTAGCCAAACTCAGCACCGAGCTTCTGAAGGCCTGTAAAGTGAGTGTCAAGACGCCGGCGGCCAATCTTGTCGCCTCCCGGCTTCGGCATTATGGCCATGCCGAAACGTGCCACGAGAGGTCCCATCACCATGACAGAGCCACGCAGCGACTGCGCCTTGCGAGCATATGCTTCGCTCGAGATATACTCCATGTCGAGTTCGTCAGACTGAAACTCGACCTCTGATGGTGTGATATAACGCACCTTTACACCCATTTCTCCGAGCAGACATATAAGGTTGCGCACATCGGAAATCTCAGGAAGGTTGGATATAACCACCTTCTCGGGGGTCAATAAAGTGGCACATATCACCTCGAGGGCTTCATTTTTTGCACCCTTGATATCTATCTGGCCATTCAGGGGATGCCCACCCTCCACTATGAAGCTGCTCATTTTTTCTTGCGCTTTTTATTGTTTTGCTTAGGTTGGGGAATCTCCTTAAAATCGTGAAGCGGATAAACCTCAGGATCAAGATCTATTGCACCCTTTGAATAATTGGCGAGGTCGCGGAGTATCTTTGCATCGTTTACACCCTCAGGATTGTGCTGCACCATTAGCTTCTTCATATGGTTGGCGAGCATGGACACGAGTTCATCCTTCTGTTCGCCGTCGGGTAGTTCGGCCACCGAGGCAATCATCTTCTCGATATTCTTGCCATAATGACGGTAGCGCATTGCCGAGGCTGTATAAGGCAGTCGCTCAGGTTTCGGATGCAACTTCTCGGCCGTTATAACCTCGCAGGGGAAATCGATGTCGAGTTTGAAACGCGACAGGATGTTGATCTGGTCCCAGATTTTGGAATAATCCTTACCGGGGCCTACGAGAGCCGGGAACATGACAGCCATCGAATCAGCGATGGCATATGCGCATGCTGTGCGCTCCTCCCGGTCGGGAATGTTTACGCAATAGTCTACGAAGCCTTGGAAATGGCGTCCGTATTCGGGCAGGAGCGTCGGCTCCATGTCAGTGTTATATGGCAGCATTTTATGTATTAAGTCTTAGTTATTAGTTATGCAGTGTTGTGCCTCAGGTTTTGGCCTTGGTTTACCTTGGTTTAACCTTGGGCATCAGTCTATTGATTTTCAGCCTAAAGTCTTCAGCAAGTTGCGCGGCTTTGTAGTCTGATAAGCCTTCAAGTAGTTTGGCGTGGAGTATGCCACATCTAAAAAGTCACCATTGCGAAAAGACTTTTCGGCAAGCGCAAGCATATCTTTAGCTTGCGGCAACAGCCCGTCCACCCAATGGGCGTTGGGATGCTTTATCACCTCCTTGACTTTCTCCGCACCGTCGCCCATGAAATAAAGCTGACGGCCTGAGTCGAGCAGATCCTTGAACGAATCGGCATCGATTATCATGGCACCGGGTTCGACTACCGGATTCAAGGCAAAATCGTAGGCAGCAGTGAACACCTCCATGCGTCGGGCATCAACCATGGGGACGAGAATCTCTTCACCGGTCCATGGAAGCGGTCGGAACATAGCCTTGACGGCAATCGTCTGTAGAGTGTCAACGCCAATTAGCGGCACCCCGAGGCTGAAAGCAAGACCTTTTGCGAGCGAAAGGCCAATGCGCAAGCCTGTATAGCTGCCGGGGCCCATGCTCACAGCCACGGCATCGAGAGGGATGTCGCGACGTCGTAGCTCGGCCATGCAGCGGTCTACAAAGGGAGCGAGACGGTTGGCATGCTGCATTCCCGAATCATCGTCGAGCTGCAACTCGAGCGCACCATTCATCGTTATGGCCACGCTGCAAATCTTTCCTGAGGTCTCAATGTTGAGTATTGTCATATTGTTATCAATGTTTTTTAATGTTTGGGCAATCGCCTACTGCGGCACATGCAGCGCGAGCGCATCTGATACCGTCGACGGCTGCCGATACTATGCCGCCGGCATAACCGGCACCCTCACCTGCCGGATACAGCCTCTGCACAGCCTCAGACTGCAGCGAGTCTGCATCGCGCACCACCCTGACAGGCGAAGATGTGCGCGACTCGAGGCCTATCATCGTGGCCTCGTTGGTGAGAAAACCGCGAGCCTTCGCACCAAAATCTTCAAAGCCCTTACGAAGCCTCGAGGCAATGAATGGTGGGAGCAATGTGTTGAAGTCGGCCGACAAGAGGCCCGGGGCATACGATGTGGAGGGGAGAGAATCTGAAACGCGCCCTTTCACGAAATCGAGCATACGTTGCGCCGGAGCCACTATAGAATTTCCGGCGGCCTCAAACATACGCTTTTCGAGCCACTCCTGAAGAGCCATCATCTCCAAAGGACCTTCGGAGGCAAACTCCGGGAAATCGCCGGGATGAATTTCCACCACCATGCCTGAATTTGCAAAACGACCGGCACGTGCGGAAGCCGACATACCGTTGACCACGAGTTCGCCATCGCGGCTACCGGCAGGTACGACTACACCTCCGGGGCACATGCAGAACGAATACACACCCCGCCCGTCGGCCTGAGTGACAAAACTGTATTCGGCAGCCGGCAAATAGCGGCCACGGCCATGCTTGTCATGATATTGCATGCAATCTATGAGATGCTGCGGATGCTCGAGGCGAACACCTACAGCTATACCCTTTGCCTGCAGTGCCACTCCCCTCCGGGTAAGAAGACGGAAAGTATCGTGGGCAGAATGTCCGGTAGCGAGAATCACAGCATCGGCCTGAATATCGTGTTCCTTGCCGTCGCGAAGCACCCTCACGCCGCATGCACAGCCATTGCAGAGCAGCAAATCTATTACGCAAGTCTCAAAATGCACCTCACCGCCACACTTCAGAATGGTGTGACGCATTGCCTTTATGACATGCGGAAGCTTATCGCTGCCAATGTGCGGATGAGCGTCTACGAGGATATCTTCGGATGCACCATGTTGCACAAATGTTTGAAGCACCTCCTCGATGTTGCCACGCTTCTTGCTTCGCGTGAAGAGTTTGCCATCACTGTAAGCGCCGGCCCCACCCTCTCCGAAGCAATAGTTGGAATCGGGGTTTACAGACTTGTTTCGACTTATCTGCGCTATATCCAAGCGCCGGGAGTCTACATCACGTCCACGCTCCAGCACAATAGGAAGACATCCGAGATTAATACATTCAAGGGCCGCGAACAGTCCGGCAGGGCCGGCACCGACAATCGCTATGCGCGGAGCATCAGCAGCCACAGCCTGATAGTCAACAGGTGTAAGCAGAGGAGCCACATGGAAGTCGCTGCCGGTGGCAACGCGCACCCCTAAATTAAGCATCACCTGACGCTTTCGGGCATCGACCGACTTGCGGATTATCCTCAAGTCATTAATCTGCTTGACGTTGATACGCATGGCTCGCGCCACTTCATGAGCAAGCGCACCCGTGTCGGCGCATTGCTCTGGCAATATTCTTATATTAATGTCGGTCAGCAATGTTCTGCAACTTTTGATTCAACCTACAAATTTACTTTTTTTTCTGCAAATCCGCAATCCAAATTGGTTACTTTTCAGGGCTGACGCATCTTTATTTTTTATTACGCCAAAACTTTTCAAGTAGTCATTGTCACATCCCGGCATGTTACGATGACCATTGACACCCAATTTTTGCGCATGGAGGAATTTGGGACTCTGACGCGTTTTGAAATAATGAGGGGATTGATTAATTTTGTAGAAGTGACATTATGAACTCTAATCATGATATGAACTCTAATCAAGATATGAAGGACCAAGAAGATAAAATAGGATTTCTGTTTGACCTTGACGGTGTGCTGATCGACAGCGAAACAGAATACACACGCATATGGACAGAGATAGAACAACGCTTTCCGACCGGCATAGCCGACTTTGCTATTAAGATAAAGGGACAGACCCTGCCGGAGATATTGAGTTCGAACTTCAAGGAGTCGGACCATGAACAGATAGTGGCAATCCTCAATGAGAAGGAGCAAAAGATGCGCTACCCCTGGCTGCCCGGTGCAGAAAGCCTGCTAAAGGAAATAACTGAGGCCGGCTACGAGGCTGTGCTGGTGACAAGCAGCAATGATCTCAAGATGCAACACCTTCGCGAAGAGAGGCCCGAACTTGTGCCACAGTTCAAAGACATCGTGACCGCTGACAAAATCAGCCGCTCCAAGCCGGACCCGGAGGGGTATCTGTTAGGGGCTTCGATGCTCGGCGTTGAGCCTTGCAGATGCGTAGTATTTGAGGACTCAAGGCAGGGAATGAAAGCCGGCAGGAGTGCCGGTGCGACTGTGGTAGGACTCACCACTACATTGCCCGCACCAGACATCGAGAACCTCTGCGACAAGATGGTTGGCGACCTCTCGGAAGTCAATCTTGAAATGATTAAAAAACTTATTGATATGCAAAATATATAAATTTTCAAAATTGTATATTTAAGCACCAATAATCAAAATTTATACAATACGCAAGAGATGCGGCGCACATGCCGTATACTTGACCTCAGCTATCAAAAGATCAAAAATGAACAGCAACATACCCTTGGCAGAGAGAATGCGCCCCACATCATTGGAAGACTATGTGGGCCAGGAGCATCTGGTAGGACCGGATGGAATCATCAGGCGGATGATCGAGACCGGCCGCGCAAACTCCTTCATATTATGGGGGCCGCCGGGAGTAGGCAAAACCACGCTGGCACGTATCGTGGCCACAGCCACGGGCGTGCCTTTCTACACGCTGTCGGCCGTTACGTCGGGCGTTAAGGAGGTACGCGAAGTACTCCAACATGCCGAGGCTGACTCCAAAAGTTTGTTTGCCAAAGGTAGGCCGATTTTGTTTATCGACGAAATACATCGCTTCAACAAATCTCAGCAAGATTCATTGTTAGGAGCCGTGGAGCGTGGCACAGTAACTCTTATCGGGGCCACCACTGAGAATCCCTCGTTCGAGGTAATCCGACCGCTGCTCTCTCGTGCGCAGGTCTACACTTTGAAATCGCTCGACACAGAGGGGATGCAGAAACTGCTCGACCGCGCACTCGAAAAAGATGAGCTGTTGTCGAAACGTGAAGTCGAAGTTAGGGAGAAAAACGCCTTGTTCAGATATGCCGGAGGGGATGCCCGCAAGCTGCTCAACATACTCGATCTGCTCGAGCAATCGGCAGGACCGGATTCTCCTATTATAATAGATGACGCACATGTCACCGACAGCTTGCAGGAAAATCCGGCTGCTTACGACCGCAACGGAGAAATGCATTACGACATAATTTCTGCATTCATAAAGTCGATACGGGGTAGTGACCCGCATGCGGCTGTATACTGGTTAGCACGGATGGTGGCCGGTGGAGAAGATCCAAAATTCATAGCTCGACGCCTGATAATCCTCGCTTCAGAAGATATCGGACTTGCCAATCCAAACGCGCTGCTGATAGCCAATGCGGCATTCGACGCAGTCAACAAAATCGGTTGGCCGGAGGGGAGAATAGCACTTTCGGAGTGTGCAATTTATCTTGCCAACTCCCCCAAGAGCAACTCCGCATATATGGCAATCAACGATGCAATCGAGACCGTAAACCGCACCGGAGACCTGCCGGTGCCGCTGCATTTGCGCAACGCACCTACAAAATTAATGAAGGAAATGGGCTATCACGAAGGGTATAAATATGCGCATGATTATGCAAATAATTTTGTAAAGCAACAATACCTTCCCGATGAACTGATAACTGAAAAATTCTGGAAACCGGGCGCAAACCAACAAGAGGCGAGAATGCAGCAGCGCCTCGACGAACTGAATAGATAATATGACAAATCCCCATCGCCAACGAACGAAGGGGATTTATTTTATTATCATTAAATGTAACAATAAAATTCTGAAGTTCCGAAAAGAACAATACACGTCAGATGCGCTGCACTGTTAACATAGGAGGAGGCTCGTAGACAACAGAAGCAAAAAATCACTTGGGGAAAAAGGTTTCGAATGTTGAATCGTCGTAATAGACGGTGATATGGGAGACTTTTCGCGGATTCGAACGTAAATTTTCTATTTGCAACTGCAAATCCGATATTTTTTTCTTATACTCAACCACCTCATTTTCCAAGCCTTTAAGCATCGCAATGCGCGATTTTAAGGCTCTGAGATTCGCTTGAAAATTCGCATCCGTACGATTGGCGGCAAATATTTCAGCCACATTGCCATTTTTTAAGGCATCTGAGAGATTGTGATCTTCATTTTGCCCAACTTCATCATGACTCGCACTCGCCATACCAGATGAAGCCCCTTGACTTGCACTTTCATTTTCAAACAACGCCAATAAAGCCTCATCCTCACCTAAAAGATCAGAGAAGCCATTGCCTGACGTCAAACCTGAAACACTATCAAGCTCAGAACCCGCTACATCAGCAGATGAAGGGGAGGCCTGAGTGGCTTCACCGGCTGCTTGCGCGCGGTCAGCACCGGTAAGCATTGCACCTTCACCAAACAAAAGCCAAAGGATAGAGAGGGAAGGGAATGCTTTATGTATCTGACCTATTATGACATCGCTTATTTTCTTATTTCGTCCACTAAGTATCTGCGACAGGCTCGGTCTCGGAATCTGACACACATCGGCAAACTGCGAGTGGGTGAGTCCCTGCGTATCGATGAACCCTTTTAGACGAATTGCTACATTTTGCTCCTCCATAGGTTGGAATTTTCATTTGAAATCATGATGCAAATGTAACAATTATTTTGCAAATTTCAAATTGTTATTTACAAAATTTCATCATTTTAATTTGCAAATTTTACTATTTAGATTTGCAAATTACGTTTGCAACAGCACTTAAAAATAGCTACAAACCACTTTAATATACCTCTACAAAATACTATATATCTATAATATAACTGCCAATAAAACTCCGCATTGAACAATACAACCACTTGAACAACAAAAATGCACTAACTACTATAGATGTATAACTTATGTTACTATAATTCAGTGCATTACAATTAATGTTACGAAATGTTAAATGAAAAAATTTACATATCAGAATTTCTATATTTTGCAATTTTAAACAGTTTGACAATGTATATAATTACAT
>CAJUIJ010000072.1 GCA_910586175.1 uncultured Muribaculaceae bacterium
TATAAATCCTTGATTTGGGAACTGTTATTTGTTAAGAAAGGAGGTTAGGGGAGAGGTGGACTGTGCAGATTTCGACACTGCGCCAAGTCCGGCAACATATGCCTTGCGTCCTGCCACGACAGCATCCTTAAATGCCTCGGCCATCATCACCGGGTCACCGGCCACTGCTATGGCTGTATTGACGAGCACGGCATCAGCTCCGAGTTCCATCGCTTCGGCTGCATGAGAAGGTGCCCCAAGACCTGCATCAACTATCACCGGCACATTGGATTGCTCTATGATAATCTCCAACAGGTCGCGCGTTATAAGTCCTTTGTTGGTGCCAATAGGAGCTGCCAAGGGCATAACGGCCGATGTGCCCGCCTCTTCGAGAAGCTTGCAAAGCACCGGGTCTGCCTGTATGTATGGTAGCACGGTGAAGCCTTCCTTGGCAAGTGCCTCGGTTGCCTTCAGTGTCTCTATAGGATCGGGCATAAGATATTTCGGATCAGGATGTATCTCAAGCTTGATGAAGTTTGTCTGGAATATCTCGCGGCTCATCTGGGCTGCAAGTACCGCTTCCTTTGCATTGCGCACACCGGATGTGTTGGGCAGCAATTGCACATGTTCGCGGTTGATGTGGGTCAGCATCTCGTCAGTAGCCTCGTTCATCATGTTGACGCGCTTCATCGCCACTGTTATCATTTCAGAGCGTGATGCCTTGATAGACTCCAGCATTAGCTCGGGAGCGGCAAATTTGCCGGTTCCCACAAAGAGTCGGGAATGAAATTCCCGTCCCCCTATTTTCAATATGTCGTTCATGTATTTAGATTGTATTTCCTACTTGTTTCTACTTCATAAATGGTTTTAGCGCCTCAAGAAATCGAGACGTTTCATTGGCTATATCATCCGCATTGGCGATAGCTCCGCTCACTGCTATCCCATTGGCTCCGGCCTCCATCAGAGGCACGACATCATCAAGCGTTATACCGCCAACGGCCACATGAGCTATTTCTATCTCCTGCTGTTCCATCCCTATGCAGAGTCGCCTTATCCCCTCTAAGCCAAGTATGGGGGAGAGGTTTTTCTTGGTGGTGGTCATGGCGTATGGTCCCATGCCTATGTAGTCTATGTCGAGGCTGCGCACGGCCTTGATGTCATCAATGGTGTTGGCTGTCACGCCTATCACGGCAGCAGGCCCGAGTATCAATCTTGCCTTCGACGGCAACATGTCGGTCTTGCCGAGATGCACACCTCCCACATCGAGTGTCTTGGCAAGCTCTACACGGTCATTGAGCAGCAGAAAGGTCTCTGTCTCTAAGCAAAGAGGCTTGATCTCGTTGACTACCGAGGATATCTCTTCGTCGCTTGCCTCTTTCATCCTGATTTGCACCCAACGGCCTCCGCCGGCTATGAATCCCTTGACCTGCTCGGCCACCGGGGTGCGGGATTCGGTATTGGTTATAAATTGTAACATGTCATTTCCTTGCTTTTCAGTTTAGTATTAGTCTGCGTGATGTTTCGCACCGGTTATTCGCTTAGTATTGATACTTTCTAAGTCAATTCGCTTAGTCAATTCGGCGAGTGCAGTGTCGAAATCGTCACCCCATATATATCCTAACAATGCAACTCCCCAAAATCCTGTCTCCTCAAGCAAATTGTGGTGGGCAGGGGTGACCCCTCCGAGTGCCACAATCCGTTTGCCTATTATCTCGCTTTTGATGTCTTGCAGATGAAACGCTGAGGCATATCCGGCCTTCGATATGGAGTCGAAGATGGGCGAAAGAGTGCGGTAGTGGTAACCTTCGCAATCGGTCTGAGCTATCTCTTCCAATGAGTGAAGAGAACGGCTGATTCGCAATTGGCCGCTTGTTTCTGTAAGCAGCATTCGTGTAGATGGAAGCTTCAGATTGCGGTCATTGAGATGTATGCCACCTGTACCTGTCTCTTTGCATAACCGGTAATGGTCATGAAGCGTGAGACGGTAGCGATATTTTGCCGGGATATCTTCTATTAGCTGATGCAGTTGGCCATGGTCGGCGTCGGGCTTTCGTATATGCACGTAGTCGATTCCATGCTCAAACAGTGCCGTTATCTTTTCAGCTTCATTATCGATATTGTCGGGTGATGTGATTACAATATACTTCATTATCCGCCGTAGGCCGCCGATATAAGTGTGATGACATCTCCCTCGTTCACCTTGTGGCTGTCATGCTTGGTGCGTGGCACAAGCCTGTCATTGACCGCCACTGCCGTGCCTGTCACCGGCAGGTTGCGCATGGAGATCAATTCTTTGATGGTTATATCTTCGTCGGCCAATTGCACCGGCATATCATTTATTATTACGTGCATTTCTTCTTGTATTTGTGTTTAACAAAATTAATGGTTAAAAACTAAATATCCAAAATTTTTTTCATTGTGATCGACTTTTATATGTTCCACGATTTTGAAGTGGCTGAAATATCCCTATTTCCAATCCTCATTTTTATGTATGCGTGTGGAACATATTGCTTGCCCCAAGGTGCATGTAAATGCGTGATTTTTGTTGCTGTAGCTGTAATTATCTTTCAGTCAAAGTGTTACTGTGGTGGCTGGGTGTGTTGTTGCAGTTGGTATATTCAATTTGTTGTATAACAAGCTACTATAAAAAAATCCACTTTTGCAAGTGTGAAGGCATTTTTTTTTTTGAAATTTTTGTTGTTAATTTGTACTCGCAAAAATCGGACTGACAATTATGGACTTCAAAAAGAATTGGAATAGATGTCTTGAGATAATCCGCGCCAACATTGGCGAGGAGAAGTTCAACACATGGTTTGCTGCCATTGTCCCCACGAAGTTTGTCGACAATAAGCTTTATCTTACTGTGCCCTCACGTTTCTGCATGGAGATGCTGGAGGATCAGTTTTACAATATTCTTACGAAGTCACTGAAGGCTGTATTTGGAGCGGACGTCAATCTCGAATATGCCTATTATGTGAAGGCAGAGGATCCTGCGTCTAAAGTTCAGATTCAGAGTCCAAACCATTCTCATCTCCTTAAGAATAAGCTCGAGCAGTCGTTCAACAACCGTCCGGCTGAGAAGCGCGAGCAGATGTTTGATCCGCAGCTTAACGATTCGCTCAATTTCGAGAATTATTGTGTGGGCAGAAGCAACAAGCTCCCGTTTACAATCGCTGAGCATATCGCAAATCATCCTGAGAAACCTGACTTCAATCCGTTTTTCCTCTATGGGGCGGTTGGTGTCGGCAAGACCCATCTTATCCAGGCTATCGGCATTCGTATCAAGGAGCGCAACCCACGTGCCAAGGTGCTTTTTCTCACCATGCGCCAGTTCCAGAACATGTATGCAAATGCTACAATCAAGCATGAAATACCCAATTTCATATATTGGTTCCAGCAGATGGATTGCATCTTGTTCGATGATTTGCAGGAACTCTCCGGCAAGACGGGTACCGCTGAAGCTCTCTTCCCGATTTTCAATCATCTGCATCAGAACAATAAGAAACTCATCTTCACTTGCGACCGCCCTCCTATGGAACTTGACGGTATCGCAGATCGTCTGATTGACCGTTTCAAGTGGGGTATTACCGAGCCGCTCGAAGGTCCAGACTACGAGTTGCGCAAGCAGATTCTGAAGTTCAAATGCGGCAAGAATGGTCTCGATCTTTCAGAAGACATTATAGATCTCATAGCCAAGAGTTCCACCAAGTCTGTCCGTGAACTCGAAGGAATAGTTCTTGGTCTGCTTACAAGAGCTATCACCGACAATAGCCCTGTTACTCCTGAGCTTGCTCAAAAGGTTATCAGCCATGTGGTGAAGCCGGAGGTTAGAAAGGCAGTCAATTTTGACATGATTGTAGAGAATACCGCCGATTTCTATCGCTTGAATCCGGATGCCATATTCAGCAAAAGCCGTCTGCGCGACATCGCTGATGCCCGCCAGATGATTATGTATCTCTGCAAGAAACACACAGCTCTCTCATTCCCTGCAATCGGCTCCAAGCTAAACCGTTCACACGCCACAGTGCTTCACGGCGTAAATGCCGTGGAAGAACGCCTCGAGGTTTCTCCCGAACTCCGCGACGCAGTCTCAACAATCGAAAAAGCACTGATAGGATAAACAACGTAAACAATTTAGTATAAACCAAAAGGCTTATCATAAATAAAAAGGCCCTGTCTCATAGAGATGGGGCCTTGGTTATTCAGTTTATGATATTTTTGCAGTTTTTGATGAGCCGAAATTTTTATGCCATAAAGTATATGATTATCGCAAAATATACCGCTGCTGCAGGCATCGCGAGCAGGAAGGAGTCTATGCGGTCGAGTATTCCGCCGTGGCCCGGTATGAGCTTGCCTGAGTCCTTTATATGCAGGTTACGTTTTATCATCGATTCCACAAGGTCGCCCCATGTGCCGAATATGCTTACTATTAATCCTAATCCCAACCATATCAAAAGATTGGCATCAAGCATATTCATATTGAAAAAGTCATTGCAGAAGTAGTGGAACAATGCACTCGCTCCAAGGCAAAAGAGCATACCTCCGACAAATCCTTCCCAGGTCTTCTTGGGTGATATGCGTTCAAACAGTTTATGCTTGCCCAGAAGTGAACCCACAAGAAATGCCCCGGTGTCATTAATCCATATCAGGAAAAAGATCACCAAGATTAGCTTGGGACTCAACAGCCAAGATGTTGCAACCATCAGGCCTAAAGGCACTCCGATATAAAATTGGCTCATAAACGAATGTGAAAGATCTGCCAAGGGTTTCTCGGAGTTTATATACAGCTGTTCTATCATCCTGAATATCATAATAGCCAGCCATATGCACAGAGGGTATATAAGGTATCCAAGACTAAGAAACAAGCATCCCGCTATGTCGAGAATAATCACGGGTATGGTGCGTCGGGTAAGCTCTTTGCTTATTTTTGCAAATTCGATGCACGCCAATATGGCCAATACCCCTCCCAACAGCAACACACCTTCCGGTCCGAAAAGTGTGCAGCCGACTATTATGACACAATATATTAGCCCCGATATGGTGCGGGTCAAAAGTTTCTTGAGATTCATGACTTTCAAGTGTAAGTATACAAAATTAACAAAAAAATCTGTATTAGCACCACCCTTATGCCAAAAAAACGTGCGGTATCCGTTTGCAAGGATACCGCACGTCGGGTGCTAATCCATCAGATTGCTGATTTAAATGTCTGATGGAGGATGTCGGTTTGTCAATCGTTGTATGTGTCGAGTGTCAATGCTGCAATCTTGAAATTGTGGTCTTCCACAAATTTGATTATTGCGTCGCGCTCCGGACTCTCCTGTACATCGGCCTTGCAACGAACCATTGCATTAAATGGCGAGGTGTTTGACTGGTAGATGTGGCGATAGCACTTGGCGATATCGTCGATGTGCTCTTCAGGAAATTTACCTTTACGCATTATGAATGCGTTGACTCCGAAATAGGCGATAGGATTATGAGCCATGATGGTAAATGGAGGCACGTTGTTGTTGACGCGACATCCTCCCTTCACCAGCACCCATTCACCCACATCGATTTTCTCGTGCACCAATGAGCAAGACGACAATATGGAAAAATTGCCAATCTTACAAGAACCCGCTATCTTCACAGAGTTGCCGATTACAACCCAACTGCCGATTTCTGAGTCGTGGGCTACATGGCTCTGTGCCATTATGAACGAGTCATTGCCGATTTTTGTCTTGCCATTGCGCACAATGCTTCGGTTGATGATCACATGCTCGCGTATCGTATTGTTGTCACCTATCTCCACGTAGCTCTCTTCCCCTTTCCAACGGAAGTCTTGAGGAGTGGCGGCTATAATGCAGCCATCGTAAAAACGGTTGTTCTTGCCGATGCGAGCTCCCGACATGATGCTTACATGCGGACCTATGATGCATCCGTCGCCGATTTCGGTGTTGCGGTCAACGTAAGCAAATGCCTCGATTGTGACATTCTCTCCGATTTTGGCTTCGGGGTGTACAAATGCCATGGGACTGATATTGTTCATAATTATACGGGTATTAAGATTTATATTTACGTGTTCTCAACGTCCACCTCCCACTGCCTGGTAGAGCGAGATGAGAGCCGACACCTTGTTGTGCCAGCAAGTTAGACTTGACATCTGGGCGCTAAGAAGGCTCGACTGTGCGGTCAACACTTCAAGGTATGTGGTGCTTGTGTTAAGCATCAAAAGCTCTTGGGTGTATTCTACCGATTTCTCCAGGTTGTCTATCTGCTGCATCAGGCATTCACGCTTCTCGGAGTTGAACCTGTAAGTGGCGAGTGCATCGCTCACCTCGGCGCTGGCGCTGAGCACTTTGGTCTCGAAGTCGTTCATAGCCTGCGCTTGCTTGGCCTTGGCCACCTCCAAGTTGGCGATGTTCTGACCGCGTGAGAAAAGCGGGGCTGCCAATGAACCTGCAAGCTGCACGAACCATTTGCCGGGATTGGATACAAGTGAGCCTAACAGGTTGGTGAATCCTCCGTTTGACGATATTGTTAAGCTCGGATAGAAAGCCGCACGGGCGGAGTTGGTTGAGTAGTAGGCTGCTGCAAGGTTGCGCTCTGCCGCACGAACGTCCGGACGCACTGCAAGGTATGTCATAGGCACTCCTGCCTGGATTGATACCGGAAGCTCGAAGTTGAGATTGTCCGACACTTTCCATTCTTGCGGATATGAGTGCAGAAGAAGCGACATGGTGTTCTGAAGCTCATGTATCGAGTTCTTAAGGTCGGGTATAGAACCCATGATACTCCAATATTGGGCAGTGCTCTGCACCACTGCTGCCTCGTTGACTCTGCCGGCCTCTTTCATCAGCTTCATCGATTCCACCTGGTCTTTCCAGATTTCGGATGTGCGCTCAGTGAGCGCAAGCTGCTGGTTGAGGAGCATCAGGCTATAGTAGCAATTCGCCACGCCGCAAATAATCTGCGACTGCACGGCCTGACGGTATTCCTCCATCTGCTCCACCGCGACTTTGGCTCCACGTTTGCGGTTGAGTATCTTGCCGAACACATCGATTTCCCACGATATCGACATCGGTATCGTGTAGGTCCATGTGTCCATCTTCATATTGCCATATTTGGCGGCTCCTCCGTTAGGATTTAATGCCACGGCGGGAAGATAGCTAAGTTTCGCTCCCTTGAGTTGCGCACGGGCCATATCGATGTTTTTCACTGCATTGTCGAGATCTTTGTTATTCTCGAGGGCAGTGCTGATATATCCCTGGAGCACAGGGTCGGTAAACACTTCCTGCCATCTCAGGAAAGGAAGTGATGTCGAGTCTTTCTCTGCCTGAAGCGACTCTTCATAGGTCTTGACATATGAGTTGTCGGTGGGCAGTTCATATTTCTTGTAGATGTTGCAGCTTGACAGTGTCAATGCCAAGCCTGCAACAACTATATATTTGCTGATTTTCATTTTATTATCTGGTGTTTATGTCGTGTGACTCCTATCAATCGTGATGCCTGTTGTATTGTTCAAGCTCCGATGAAAGTTGTGAGTTGTCGGTGTCTGTCCACTTGAACGGCGTGATCTTCTCCTGGATTATCTGGAATGCGACAAACATGCCGGGCACCACAAGCACCTGAAGTATCATACCGATCAACATACCGCCGATTGCTCCGGTGCCGAGTGCGTTATAACCGTTGGCACCGGCTCCTGTGGCAAACATCAACGGCAACAGACCGATAATCATGGCCAATGATGTCATGAGGATAGGACGCAGACGCGCTTTCGAGCCGAGTATGGCTGCGTTGATGATACTGACGCCTGTGCGTCGGCGCTCAAGTGCAAACTCTACGATTAGGATGGCATTCTTGGCCAACAGACCGATAAGCATGATTAGCGCAATCTGCAAGTAGATGTTGTTGTCAATTCCCATCATTCGGGCGAAGATGAATGTGCCCATCAAACCGAACGGCACTGAGAGTATCACCGCAAACGGGATGATGTAACTCTCATACTGAGCCGACAGGAGCAGGTATACAAACAGGAGCACAAGCGCAAACACATATGCAGTCTGTGAGCTGCCGCTCTTCGCTTCCTCACGCGTGAGACCGGAATATTCGTAACCGAAGCCAACAGGGAGCGACTGTGCTGCCACCTCTTCGATTGCCTTGATAGCATCACCCGATGACACGCCCGGCGCAGGGCTACCGGTCACTGATATGGCCGTGAACATGTTGAAACGGTTTATCACGTCAGGACCGTATACTCGCTTGAGGCTTACGAAGTTGTCAATCGGGGCCATGACGGCGCCGTTGCGCACTTTCACCTGTTTCAAAGTTTCAGGCGACACGCGGGCTTCGGGAGCTGCTTGCATCATCACGCGGTAGAGCTTACCGAATCTGTTGAAGTTCGATATGTACATACCACCATAGTAGGCCTGAAGTGTCTGGAGTATCTGGTTCTGTGTGAGACCGGCTTTCTTAATTTTGGCTACATCAAGTTCCACCATATATTGAGGATAGTTGGGGTTGAACGTAGAATATGCCATAGAAATCTCGGGGCGTGCATTCAATGCACCGATGAAACGCTGATACACCTGGAAGAAGTTGTTGATGTCACCGCCCGTCTTGTCCTGCAACTTAATCTCGAAACCGTTGGTTGCCGAGTAACCGGAAATCATAGGGGGTTGGAAGAACATGACACGTGCATCCTTTATCTGCGAACATTTCTGCATCAGCTGCATCGATACCGCTGCTGCACTCTCGGTGTTTTCATCACGCTCTTCCCATGGTTTGAGCTTGATGATAAACGAACCGTAGGTGCTTCCCTGTCCGGCCACAAAGCTGTAGCCGGTGATGGCATTGCGGATATAGATTGCAGGTATGGTGCTCGCTATGCTGTCCACCTGATCCATTACGGCCTTGGTGCGTTCCATTGAAGTTGCCGGGGGCATATCGATCACACCCATCAGTGTGCCTGTGTCCTCATTCGGCACAAGTGCAGTTGCCGTCGTCGACATAAGCCATACAAGAACTGCCGTGGAGAGTGCTACAAGTCCGAAACCTGTCACTTTATGGTGTATAAACCATGATGCGCATTTCGTGTAGACTTCGAGAAGTTTGTTAAACATACGGTTGAACGCATCGATAAAGCTCTTTTGGAACATGCCGATCACGCCCAACAATGCCACAACTACTGCTATCGTGCTCAGAAGCACGTTCTCAAACTCATACCATCCCAACACAAGGAATACCACTGCAGCCACAAGCAGCAATGTGGTGACGATGGGTGGGAAGGAGAAGCGTTTCTTATATGATTTCACTACTGCTTGGCCGGCTGCCTTGTAGGCATCACCCATGCGCTTGCCGAGCGATTCCTCATTGTCTCCTTCTGTCTTGTGAGGCTTCAGGAAGATTGCGCAGAGTGCCGGCGAAAGTGTAAGTGCGTTGATTGCCGAGAGGAAGATTGCCATAGCCATTGTCAAACCGAACTGGCGGTAGAACACACCCGATGTTCCACCCATGAACGACACGGGGATAAACACGAGCATCATGACCAGCGTGATGGAGACGAGTGCACCGGCTATGTCGTTCATGGCATCAATCGATGCCATCTTGGCCGACTTGTAGCCTTCATCAAGTTTGGCGTGTACCGCCTCCACCACCACAATGGCGTCGTCGACCACAATTGCGATTGCAAGCACAAGTGCTGACAGGGTGAGCAAGTTTATGGTGAAGCCGAATATCTTCATCATAAAGAATGTACCGATCAAGGCCACAGGGATTGCAATCATAGGGATGATTGTGGAGCGGAAGTCCTGCAAGAAGATAAACACCACGAGGAACACCAGCGCGAATGCCTCCAGCAGGGTCTTGATCACCTCGTGGATTGAGGCGAACAGGAACTGGTTCACGTCCATCGTCGTCACAATCTTCAGTCCCTCCGGACATTCCTTCTGGAATTTGTCAAGCTCTGCCTGGATGGTGTTGACCACCTCTGTTGCATTCGAACCAGCCGACTGCATCACCATTGCAGCCACACCGATGTGTCCGTTGGTGGTGGAGTGGAAGCCGTATGTGAGTCGTCCGAGTTCCACTGTGGCAACATCTTTGAGCTTGAGGATTTCGCCATTGGGGAGAGCCTTTATTATGATGTCCTCAAACTCTGACTCATTCTGAAGACGTCCCTTATAACGCATTGTGTATTGGAATGTCTGGTTTCCGTTCTCACCAAACTGACCGGGGGCTGCCTCTATGTTCTGCTCTGCCAAGGCGGCCGTCACATCGGTTGGCATAAGTGAGTACTGTGCCATAACATCAGGCTTAAGCCATATGCGCATGGAGTAATCAGCACCCATCACCATTGCATCACCCACACCGGGTACACGCTTGATTACCGGTATGATGTTGATGGCCATGTAGTTCTCCACGAACTCCTCACTATATTTCGGATCTTCGGCATATACGTTAAACACCATAAGCATCGATGACTGACGCTTCTGCGTAATCACACCGACCTGGTTAACCTCTGAAGGCAGCTGGCTGGCAGCTTTTGCCACGCGGTTCTGCACATCCACTGCTGCCATGTCGGGGTCCATACCGGACTTGAAGTATACGCTGATTTCGGCTGAACCGGTATTGGTGGCCGATGAATACATGTAGTCCATGTTCTCGGCACCGTTTATCTGCTCCTCAAGTGGAGCAATCACGGAGTTGAGCACCGACTGTGCATTTGCACCCGTATAAGTGGTGCGCACGCTGATTGTCGGAGGGGCAATATTGGGATATTGCTCAATTGGAAGCGTCATCAGTCCCAAAATACCGAAAATCACGATAAATATCGAGATCACGGTGGCGAGTACCGGCCGCTTTATAAACGTTGATAAATTCATCTCCTTTATTTTATGTGTTTAGAGATTTTGTTGTTATTTGGGACTTTATGACTTATTTCTTTGGTTTGATGGTCATGTCATCTTTCACAGAGATACCCACGCCTTCTGTCACGATTACTTCTCCCGGCTCAAGTCCTGCCACCACTATGTAGTTTTGGCCGTCGTTCTCGTCGGCAACCTGGATGTTGCGCGACTTTACCTTGTTGCTGTCGTTCACTACGTATACAAATTTCATGTCCTGCATCTCGAAGGTGGCTTTCTGTGGCACGAGCATAATGTTGTTGCGGGCCTGTGGCATCAGCACCTGTCCTGTGTTGCCGCTGTGGAGCATTCCGTCAGGGTTGGGGAAGATGGCCTTGGCTGTGGCACTACCGGTGCTCGGGTCAATCACACCGGAGATTGAGATGATTTTGCCTTTGTGTGCATATTCCTCTCCGTTGGCAAGCACCAACGACACTGCCGGCATCAGTTTTATGGCTTCATTGAGAGAGCGTTTGCCGTTGTCGGTCATGGCAAGCAGGTCTTTCTCATTGAGCGAGATGGTGGCTCGCATGTCGGAATTGTTGGAAAGCACTGTCAGCAGTGACTGTGGTGTAACGAGCGAACCTTCACGATAGTCAATACTGCCCACTACTCCTGACTCCGGTGCCTTGACCACTGCATACGACAGGTTCTTGCGTGCAGATGTCAGGTTGGCCATTGCCTGGCTGTATGACGCTTTGGCTGAGTTGTATTGGTCCACAGATGTTTGGTAGGCCGGCTGGCTAATGATGTTCTTATCGAGGAGCATCTTGTTGTTGTTCATATTGGTCTGTGCTGTGTTGACATTAGCCTGGGCTACTGCCACCGATGCCTGTGCTGCCTCTACCGCGGCCTGAAGCGACACCTGATCGATGATGAAGAGTGTCTGACCTTTGCCCACTCGCTGTCCTTCCTCTACACACACTTTTGTCAGAAATCCCTGAATCTGCGGACGAATCTCCACATCATTCTCTCCCTCAAGTGTTGTCGGAAATGAATTGTTCATCACCGAGTTTTCCTCACTGACGGTCAATACCGCAAGCTCCGGTGCCTGCTGTTGTTGCTGACCCTGATCTTTACCCTTGCATGAGGGCAATAGCATCGCGATTGCCATAGCTGGCATTATCAAACCGCTAAGTTGCTTGATTGTCATGTTTTAACTTTTTATTATTTTATATTTCTATGCAATTGGATATCCCAAATCCAAATAGGTTTATTATAA
>CAJUIJ010000073.1 GCA_910586175.1 uncultured Muribaculaceae bacterium
TAATTATAATGACCGGAAGAATACCTATCAAATCACAAAAATAATAATAAATAAGTAGAGTTGCAAACCTGATTTCGTTTCGCGCCAACGTGTGAGGTTATCTCGGTGGGCCCATAGGTGCCCCTCCGTGACCTCCACGCTGACCGCGTTCGCCACGCTGACCACGTTCGCCGTCGGGACCGGGTCGGAAACCGGGTTCGCCGGGCATGTCGTCGGGCAGTTGGCCTTTGGCCACTTTCTTGCTCATTGTATTGAATTTCCATGTCACCCCAAACATTACGTAGCGGCTCAGGTCGTTATACGCGTTGTCTGATATCATGTTCGCACTTACCGACCTGCTCACATTTTTCTTCTGTCCCAATAAGTCATAGGCCCTGACTGTGAATGTAAGCGACTTGTCGCGGAGCACGGAGTAGGAGAGTTGTGCATTCCATAGCCACTGAGTGTTGTCGAAGCTCTGAGAATATCCTGTGGCTTTGGAGAAAGAGAGGTCGGTGGTCAGCTCCAACCCGAACGGGAGATAAAGTGATGCGTCAGCATCAAACCCGTAGGCATGTGTATAACGGTTTTTCTGTAGTTGAAGTGTGCTCGTAGCCATCTGGAACGAGTAGGTGGGATTGACGGTCATCTGGAATACATCGCACGAGAATGTCATGCCGGCTGTGGGGGAGAGCGTGAGGTTACCGCTGCGGTTGAATTGTCCGTCGATGTAGCCTGCTGATGATGAATAACGTCCGTTGAAGCGTGTCATGAATCTCCATTTGCGATTGCGCAACGGTTGGTTCAGCATGAACATGCCAAACACGTTCCAGTTGCCGTTGGCATTGGCATAGGTGGTGGTGCGCACTCCCGTGTTGGGGTCGGTGATGGTGCGCGACACGATATTGTTCAACGCAAAGCTGGCATTAGCTACGGCGAAGATGCTTTGCTGCGTGGTAGCATTATAGTTGTTGAAGTGTATTCCCAAATTTTGAGTGAAGGTGGGCTTCAGGTCCGGATTACCGATTTTTATATTGAGAGGGTCTGAAACATCGGCTACCGGCTGCAGCTGCGTGAGCGAAGGCTGTGAAGTGCGAGCCCTGTAATGTGCCATAAGGCTCGATTGTTTTGAGAATTTGTAGCGTACACGCAAGTAAGGTGCAATATTAAATACCCATCGTGTGTCGATATTACGGGCCGGATTTATCAAGTCTTCGCTTTTTGAACTTGAGGGCGAAAAAGTGAGACCGGCGTTGAGGTTGAGGGTCTTGGTCGATTTCTTGTAGCCCACTTGAAGTTCTTGGGTGGAAAAACGGTTGCGGAATCGGTTGCTAAGATCATCATCCTGCACGGCTCCAGCAGGGGCGGAGTTGTATTCGGGCAGGGAACTGCCGAAAGGATCAAAACCATCGGGCACAGGGAGGCTGTATGTGATCTTGTCTGCGTTGTTGAATCGCATCGAAGCCTTATAGGCCACTTCGAGATAGTTCCCGCGCGACGGGTCGCCAAGAGGTTCGGTCCAAGTTAGTCTCCCCTCAAGAGAGTTGGACCATTGCTTGGAATCAAGGAATTCGAGCGTACTTTCGCTATCCTCCTGACGCAGGTAATATATAATATCATTCCAGGTAGTGGTGCGCTCGCGGGTGTTGGAAAATGTATAATTGACCTGTGCAGATATGGAGCGACCGGGACGCGAAAGGAATTTGTGGGTATATATAAGTCGTCCGCTGGCATTGTAGTCGTTGCCTCGGTTGGCACGCATGGAGTGGTTGGAGTTCACCTTATCGGTTTCAACGAGGCTTGCAAGCAGTGTGGCGGAATCTTGCATCTCAGAGCGGCGGTTGTTGAATGTAAACTCGGGACGGAAGTCGAGCACGTCGGCCTCCGAGATGTTCCATTGCAGACGGAATTGTGCACGCAGCGAATGTCCACGGTCGCGGGTGCGTGAACCGCCTCGCTTGTAGCTCACAGAGTCAGGAAAGAGATATTGTGTGTCGAAGCGGCTCTTGGAGATACGGTCGGTGTGGGCGTATAATATGTTGCCTCCTACACGTATTTTGTCATCCTTGCCCACATTGAAGTTGATGCCGACCTGCTGGGTGGAGTTGATGCCATTGTTGCCGCCGAAGTCGCGGAACCGGCCACGCCCCGAATCGCTGAATCCCATCTCGTTGATATTGTTGCCACCCCCTACTATCGAAACCTGGTTGCCGTTCTTGAACCAGTTGATGTTGAGATTGCCTTGATAACGGCCATCTGTGCCGTAGCCCCCTCCTATGGTTCCGAACCAACCGTTGTTCATATCTTTCTTCACGGTGAGGTTGATTACGGTCTCATCTTCGCCATCGTCAACCCCTGTGAGACGTGCTGTCTCGCTCTTGCGGTCCACCACCTGCACTTTCTCTATGATATTGGATGGTAGGTTTTTAGTTGCCATCTTCGGGTCATCGGCAAAAAATTCCTTGCCATCCACAAGAATCTTCGTCACACTCTTTCCACCGGATGTGATGGAACCGTCCGAACCCACTTCCACGCCGGGTAGCTTTTTAAGCAAATCTTCAACCGAGGCCGTTGGGTTGGTGTGAAATGAACCTGCGTTAAACTCCAGTGTGTCCTCTTTCGCGATGACGGCGGCACGCACGGCTGTCACAACCGCCTCTTGAAGCATCACAGAGTTTTCGGTCATCCTCAGGTCGCCGAGATCTTTAATCTCAGCACTGTCGGCCAACTGTACTGCCTTGTCGATATCATCCATACCTGTCATGGTGAGCCGCAGGCTGTAAAGGCCGGGTGCCAGGTTGTCAAACTTGAAAGAGCCGTCGGCTTCGGTGAGCACAACGCCGGCACGCGTGGAGTCTTTGGCGTTAATAAGCTGCGTGGTCACTACAGGAAGCTCAACTCCCTCCGAGTCAATGACCCTTCCTTTTATAACAGCAGCCATGGTGGAAACTGCGGCAGTTGCCGAGAATATGCAAAGCAACAAGGTTTTTCTCTTCATCTTGAAATGCAATTTTTATATATCATTTTGATGGAATCTATAATTAAAGACCAAATAAAATGACAAATGTTTAAGTTTTTTGCCACTTTTTTTAGGTCGTCTACCCATGTTTCGCGATTTGTAAAAAAGGTTAAAATTTTGTATATTTGCCGAAACCCACAATTTTATATGTTATGTCAAAAACTATTTCTGCATCTCTTCGCGACAAGTTTGTTCAGTTTGTTTGGCAGCATGTTTGGCTGCTTATATCTTTGTATATCATGACGCTCGGCATTGCATTTTGCGTGCGTAGCTATTTGGGCAGCAGTGTCATCTCTTCTGTACCCCTGGCATTTTCGATAGCCGGGGGTGATGGTCTTGTGCCCCCTTTGACCATTGGTGAATACACCAATATCATGAACATATTGCTTGTATTCGCCCAGATCGCGGTGCTGAGACGCCGCTTCGAGCCGGTGCAGCTTTTCCAGTTGCTAATCGGATTCCTGTTTGGTGCGCTTATCGATTTGAATATGTGGCTGACTTCCCCGTTTGAGTTCAACACTCTCACTTATCAGATTATGGCTCAGGCCTTGGGTTGTACTATCCTTGCGTTTGGAATATCTATGGAGGTGCGATGCGGTTCGGTGACAATGCCGGGAGAGGGGATACAGGTGGCGGTATGCCGTGTCACAGGCATGCCATTTGCCAAGGTGAAGATAACCATAGATTGCATCCTCGTGGCCTTGGCCGTGGTGAGCGGATATATATTCTGGGGTGCGTGGCAATGGAACATCGTGGGCCCCGGCACGCTCTTCGCCATGTTCTACGTGGGCTGGATGGTAAAGCAATTCAGTCGCAGACTTGCATGGTTCGACCGTGTGCTCGGCTACCGTCCCGGATTCCGCCGTTACGTATACGGTCTCGCTCGTTTTCTCCATATACGCGATTAATAGGACAATATTTGGTCAAATTTGCACAATTTGGCACAATTTGAGAAATTTTTATTATCTTTGCACCGAATTGTGCAAGGACTGCACCGACGTGCCCTATAAGGGAAGCGGTGCTCTCCGGCCTTGACTTGATAAATTATCTAACCATAATAAAATATGAGTTTAAACATAATCGTATTGGCCAAGCAGGTGCCTGACACCCGCAATGTGGGGAAGGATGCCATGAAGGCTGACGGTACTATCAACCGTGCGGCACTTCCGGCTATCTTTAACCCCGAGGACCTCAATGCCCTCGAACAGGCCCTCAAGCTTAAGGAACAGTATCCCGGCTCCAAGGTGACAATCCTCACCATGGGTCCGGCTCGTGCAGCTGAAATCGTGCGCGAGGGTATGTACCGTGGCGCCGATGGTGGCGTAGTGCTCTCTGACCGTGCTTTCGCCGGCTCCGACACCCTCGCAACATCTTACGCCCTCAGCGCAGCCGTGCGCAATATCGGCGAATATGACCTCATCATCGGCGGTCGTCAGGCTATTGATGGCGACACCGCTCAGGTGGGTCCCCAGATTGCGGAGAAACTCGGTCTGCCGCAGGTCACTTACGCTGAGGAAATCCTCGATATTAAGGATGGCAAGGTGGTGGTGAAACGCCGCATCGAGTCAGGCGTGGAGACTGTGAAGGCCCCGATGCCTCTCGTTATAACTGTGAACGGTTCTGCTGACGCTTGCCGTCCGCGCAATGCCAAGAACGTGCAAAAGTATAAATATGCAGCTGTTCCCTCTGAGGTGGCTGACAATGAGGCTAAGAAAGCAATGATTGAGAAGCGTCCTTATCTCAATATCGGTGAATGGAACGCTGCCACAGTCAATGCAGACCTCAACCAGTGCGGACTCTCCGGCTCTCCCACTAAAGTGAAACAGATCGAGAATGTGGTGTTCACCGCCAAGGATGCCCGCACAGTTGAGAACAACGACATTGAGATCGAAAAACTCATCCAAGAACTCATCGCTAACCATACAATCGGCTAAGACTCATGGCAACAGACAAAAATAACCTCATAGTATATTGCGAGTACGAGGACGGCAAGGTGGCCGACGTGAGCCTCGAACTCCTCACAAAGGGTCGCCAGCTCGCCGACAAACTCGGCATAAAGCTCGAAGCCGTGGTGGCCGGCGACAACCTCAAGGATGTGGAGAAGCAGATTCTTCCTTATGGTGTCGACACCGTATATAAGTTCGACGACAAGCGTCTCTCTCCCTACACTTCACTTCCTCACAGCTCTTTGCTCATCAACCTCTTCAAGGAGAAGGAACCCCGCATCGCATTCATGGGCGCTACCTCTATAGGCCGTGACCTTGGCCCGCGTGTCTCTTCTTCTCTTCATAGCGGTCTGACTGCTGACTGCACCCAGCTTGAGATTGGTGATTATACCGATGCACGCACCGGTAAGGAATATAAGGACCTGCTCTATCAGATCCGCCCCGCCTTTGGTGGTAATATCGTCGCAACCATCGTCAACCCTGACTGCCGCCCCCAGATGGCTACAGTGCGCGAGGGTGTGATGAAGAAGGAGGTGCGCGACTCCAACTATGTAGGCGAGGTAGTGGACCTCAGGGCTGCCGATTATACAAGCCCCGAAGATTTCATTATTGAAGTCATCGACCGCAACGTGGAGAAATCTAAGGTGAACCTCAAGGGTAGCCCCATCGTGGTGTGCGGCGGTTACGGCATGGGAAGCAAGGAAAACTTTGCGATGCTCCACGAGCTCGCCGATGTGCTCGGCGGAGAAGTAGGTGCAAGCCGTGCGGCTGTTGATGCCGGCTGGGCTGACCATGACCGTCAGATTGGCCAGACAGGCGTTACCGTGCGTCCGAAACTCTATATCGCATGCGGCATTTCAGGCCAGATTCAGCACATCGCCGGCATGCAGGAGTCTTCTATCATAATCTCCATCAACAATGACCCCAACGCCCCGATCAATACCATAGCTGACTATGTGATTACCGGCAATGTGGAGGATGTTGTGCCCAAACTTATCAAGTATTACAAAAAGAACACGAAATAATGGCTAATTTCTATACTGACAACGAGAGCCTGAAACATTATCTCAACCATCCGCAGATGGAGAAGATAGTGGCTCTCAAGGAACGCAACTTCGCCGATGCCGAGACTTATGACTATGCTCCCCAGGACTATGCAGATGCTCAGGACAGCTATGATAAGGTGCTCGAGATCGTAGGTGAGATTTGCGGTGACGTGATTGCCCCCAATGCCGAGGATGTAGACCATACAGGCCCGCGTGTCGAGAACAACCGTGTCATCTATGCAGAGGGCACCAAGAAGAACCTTGATGCTTGCCGCAAGGCAGGACTCATGGGCATGGCTATGCCCCGTCGTCTCGGTGGCCTTAATTTCCCGATTACCCCTTACATCATGGCGGCCGATATCGTGAGCCGTGCCGATGCGGGATTCGAGAACCTCTGGGGTCTCCAGGATTGCGCCGAGACTATCTATGAGTTTGCTGATGAGGATCAGAAGCAGCGTTATATTCCGCGCGTTTGCGCAGGTGAGACTATGTCGATGGACCTTACCGAACCTGATGCCGGCTCTGACCTTCAGTCTGTGATGCTCAAGGCTTCGCAGAAGGAGGATGGCTCTTGGGTGCTCAATGGCGTGAAACGTTTCATCACCAACGGAGATGCTGACATACATCTCGTGCTCGCCCGTTCGGAAGAGGGCACAAAGGATGGCCGCGGTCTCTCTATGTTTATTTATGACAAGCGTAACGGTGGTGTCAATGTGCGCCGCATCGAGAATAAGATGGGTATCAAGGGTAGCCCCACATGTGAGCTTACTTATAAGGATGCCCCTGCTGAACTCGTAGGCTCACGCAAGCTCGGCCTTATCAAATATGTGATGGCTCTCATGAATGGTGCCCGTCTTGGCATAGCTGCCCAGAGCGTAGGTCTGAGTGAGGCCGCATTCCGCGAGGCCCTCGTTTATGCTCAGGAGCGTAAGCAGTTTGGCAAGGAAATCATCAATTTCCCGGCCGTTGCAGAGATGCTCTCCGTGATGAAGGCTAAGCTTGATGCTTCTCGCGCACTTCTTTATGCCTGCACCCGTTTTGTCGACATGTATAAGGTATATGACGACATCGCCAAGGAGCGCAAGCTTGAACTTGAAGAGAAGAAAGAGGCAAAGGAATACAGCCGTCTCGCTGACGCTTTCACTCCGCTCGCCAAGGGCATGACCTCTGAGTTTGCCAACCAGAACGCATACGACTGCATACAGATACATGGCGGTTCAGGCTTCATGAAAGACTATGCCTGCGAACGCATCTATCGTGATGCCCGAATCACTTCAATCTACGAGGGCACCACGCAGCTTCAGGTGGTGGCAGCTATTCGCCACGTCAGCACCGGCACTTATACCAACTGGATCAATAAGGCTCTCGAGGCTGAGTGCAAGCCTGAAGACCAGGATGTGAAGGCAACACTTCAGCTCATGGCTCAGCAGTTTAATGATGCTGTTCAGGCCGTGATGGGTGTGGAGAGCACGGAATATCATGACTTCATGGCACGCCGCCTCGTAGAGATGGCCGGCTACACTGTCATGGGTCTGCTCCTGCTCGAAGACACCACACGCAACGATGCCTTCCGCCGTTCGATGAATGTCTTCGTGAAAATGGGTCAGGCAGAAGTGGCAAAACATGCCGACTTTATAGCAAACTTCCGCCCCGAACAGATCGAAGAATATAAGTTTTGAGTTGCAAAACTCAAAAAAAAGTATTAACTTTGCACCGCAAAATGCGCCGGGATGGTAAGTCTCGGTGCATCTTGCACTAAATTAAATAATTAACAATTACACATTCAAATCATGAATCGTTACGAAACCGTTTTCATTTTGACTCCCGTTTTGTCTGACGACCAGATGAAGGAAGCGGTAGAAAAATTCAAGGATGTGCTCAAGCAGAATGGCGCCACCATTATCAATGAAGAGAACTGGGGCCTCAAGAAGCTGGCTTATCCCATTCAGAAAAAATCCACTGGTTTCTATAACCTGTTGGAGTTTGAAGCAGAACCCACAATCGTTAAGAAGCTCGAGATCGCATTCCGTCGCGACGAGCGCGTGATCCGCTTCCTTACATTCCGTCTCGACAAGTATGCAGCTGAATATGCTGAGAAGCGTCGCAGACTGAGAGCTGAGAAACCCCAGGTAGAACCCGCCAAGGCTGAGGCCGAGGCCACAGAAGCAAAGGAGGCATAATCATGGCAGCAAACAACGAAATCCGTTATCTTACTCCCCTGTCGGTAGACACCAAGAAGAAGAAATATTGCCGTTTCAAACGTAGCGGCATCAAATATATCGACTACAAGGATCCCGAGTTCCTCAAGAAGTTCCTCAATGAGCAGGGCAAGATTCTTCCCCGTCGCATCACCGGTACTTCTCTGAAGTTCCAGCGTCGCGTGGCTCAGGCCGTTAAGCGTGCCCGCCACCTCGCACTTCTGCCCTACGTGACAGACCTCATGAAATAATCATTCTTAAATCTGTAGACAACAATGAAAGTAATTCTTAAGGAAAATCTCCCCAGCCTGGGGTATAAGGATGATGTAGTCGAGGTGAAGAGCGGTTACGGCCGCAACTACCTCATTCCGCAGGGTCTTGCCATCATCGCATCTGATGCCGCTCTCAAGCAGCGTGCTGAAGACTTGAAGCAGCGCGCTCACAAGATCGAGAAGATTCATGCTGAGGCTGAGGCTGCCGCTGCAGCTCTCGCTGATGTGAAGCTCGTCATCGCCATGAAGGCTGCTGCCAACGGTGCAACTTATGGCTCTGTCAACGCTGCCCGTATCTCTGAGGAACTTGCCAAGCTCGGCCACGAGATTGATAAGAAGATTATCGAACTCGAACCCGTGCGTGTTCTCGGCGAACATGTGGCTGTGGTCCGCTTCCTCCGCGACGTGCATGCTGATGTGGCTTTCGAAGTCGTGGCTGAAGAAGAAGAGGCTTAAATCAATCTCCCCTCGGTACACTCCATAAGGAATGTCGAAGGGTGTCTAAATTTACTGAAAACCGGGAAATGCCTAACGCATTTCCCGGTTTTTTAGTTTTTTTAGTTTGTGAGATATTTCAGTTTCAAATTATTTTTGCTATATTTGCATGTTTGGCAGACTCTTTTGCGAATGTTCGAGTTGAGTTTGCTCAATCTGTTGAAAATAAATATAATACGATATATTCCATGAAATTTATAGTTGAAGGAAAGCAGTTCCAGCAGCAGCTTCAGGCTGTCAGCAAGGTAATCAGCTCGAAAAATACCATCAAGATTCTCGATAATTTCCTGCTGTCGGTAGATGGAGACTCTCTTATGATTACGGGTGGGGATTCGGAGAACATGCTCACCGCCACTATGCCGGTGCAGGAGGTGGAGGGTGCGGGTGCCGTTGCTGTCAATGCCCGCCGTCTGCTCGAGATTACCAAGGAAATCGATAACCAGCCGCTCACATTCGAAATCAACGATGAGTCTAAAGAAATCGACTTGAAGTTCCTGAACGGCCATTTCAATTTCATGGGTGTGGATGCTGCCGAATATCCTTCACGTCGTGAAATGTCGGATGAAAGCCTTGAGCTGGTACTCCCCGCAGAAATGGTGGTAAACGGCATAGAGAACACTTGGTTTGCAGTCAGCAACGAAACCACGCGTCCTGTCATGACAGGTATCTTCTGGGATATTCACGAGGGCGACGTCACATTTGTCAGTTCAGACACTCATAAGCTCGTGCGTTATATTGACAGCGAAAAGGCTCCCGGCATGGAAGCTTCATTTATCCTTCCGTCAAAGACGTCAAGCATCCTGAAGTCTCTTATCTCGAAAGATGAAACCGACGTAAGGATTGTGTTTGACAAAAAAGGTGGTCTTTTTGAGTTTGGTGATTATATACTCTATTCGGTTTTCATCAACGGTAATTATCCCAACTATAACAGGGTGATTCCGCAGAACTCAGCTTTCTCGCTTGTGGTAGACCGTGCCTCTTTAATCAATGCGTTGCGCCGTGTGAATTTATTTGCGCCGAAGTCTTCTAACCTTGTTGTGCTTCGTCTCAATCAGGACGAGATGGTGCTTGCTGCCCAAGATGCAGATTATGGCACATCGGCCGAGGAACGCGTTGCTTGCAGCTACGAGGGCAATTCCATGGAAATCGGCTTCAACGGTGTCTTTATGGTTGAGATTCTCAACAATCTTGACTGCACAGACGTGGTGATGCAGATTACTGACCCTGCGCGTCCCTGCATCTACTCGGCTCTTGAGAAGAAGGAGGGCAAGGACCTCGTCACTATCCAGATGCCCATGCAGGTGCTCTGACAATATGCGTATCCACGTGTATTGCTTCAACAAATATAATTAAACAACTTTCATAACAACACAAGAATCTGTCTTATGCAATTGAAACTGGAACGTCCGTTGGTATTCTTTGATCTCGAGACCACCGGCACAAGTATAACCCGTGACCGTATAGTGGAAATAAGCTGTATCAAGGTCTATCCCGATGGGCATGACGAGGAGTTCACTTCTCGAGTAAATCCGGGCATTCCTATCCCTCCGGCGAGCACTGCTGTGCATCACATTACCGATGAGGATGTGAAGGATATGCCCAAGTTTGCCGAGTTGGCACCTAAAATCCGTGAGATTTTTACCGATGCCGACATAGCCGGTTTCAATAGCAATAAGTTCGATGTGCCACTGCTCATTGAGGAGTTCGGGCGTGTTGGTATGAATTTCAAGGTGTCTCTGCATAAGTTTGTCGATGTGCAGAACATATTCCATAAGATGGAGCAGCGCACCCTTGTGGCCGCATATAAGTTCTATTGCGGCAAGGAGCTGGAAGGTGCGCATTCTGCAATGGCTGATACTCGCGCCACATATGAAGTGCTTATGAGTCAGCTCGACCGATATGACAACCTTGAGAATGATGTGCAGAAACTCGCTGAGTTTTCAGGCTCGGGTAGGGGGGTGGATCTCGCCTGCCGTATTGTGCTCAACGATAATGACGTGCCGGTGTTTAACTTTGGCAAACACAAAGGCAAGCCTGTGAAAGATGTCTTCAGAAATGAACGTTCTTTCTACAGTTGGATTATGCAGGGAGATTTCCCTAAAAACACGAAGGATGTATTGACCGTTATTTATAACGAGGTATATCCACCTAAACCGAAATTGTAATTCAGAATACACCCCGGTGGCAGCATGCCGGCTATAAGCAGCTGCACCGTAATGGGTGTCTTTACGATATGATGAAAGGAAAACACATAGTGTTAGGCATAAGCGGAGGAATAGCGGCTTATAAGTCAGCTGCTCTCCTCCGTCTTTTTGTGAAGCGTGGCGCCGAGGTGCAAGTGGTTATAACCCCCAATGGCAAGGAGTTCATAACTCCGGTCACTTTGTCGGCGCTTAGTGGCAAGCCTGTGGTGAGTGAGTTTTTTACCGCCAACACAGGTGAGTGGCACAGCCATGTGGACCTCGGTCTCTGGGCCGACCTGATGGTCATCGCTCCGGCCACCGCTTCGACCATTGCCAAGATGGCCAACGGTGTGGCCGACAATATGCTTATAACTACCTATCTTTCGGCCAAGGAGCATGTGATGGTGGCACCGGCGATGGACCTTGATATGTGGGCGCACCCATCAACGCAGCGTAATATTGCCACCCTTAAAGCCGATGGAGTGGAGATTATTGAACCGGGTGCCGGCGAACTCGCTTCGCATCTTGTGGGTAAAGGCCGTATGGAAGAACCCGACGAGATATGCCGTCGCGTAGAGGAGTATTTCAAAATGCAAGATGCTGCGTCGGCTCATGATGTGATGGCCGGGATGGATATTGATAGCGGAAACGCGTCTATGTCCGGTCTTAAGGTTGGTATAACTGCCGGCCCGACTTACGAGAAGATTGACCCGGTGAGATATATCGGAAACTATTCGAGTGGCAAGATGGGGTTTGCGCTTGCAGAAGAATGTGCTCGTCGTGGTGCTAATG
>CAJUIJ010000074.1 GCA_910586175.1 uncultured Muribaculaceae bacterium
GTCGCTAACAAGAAGAAAGCTACTAAATAATAAAATAAAGTATGGCAAAAAAGACAGTCGCAGCAAAGAAGAGGAATGTCAAGGTTGGTGCAAGTGGCCAGCTTCATGTGCATAGCTCTTTCAACAACATCATTGTGTGTCTTGCCAACGATGAGGGTCAGGTGATTTCCTGGTCGTCTGCCGGCAAGATGGGCTTTAGAGGCTCAAAGAAGAACACACCCTACGCAGCCCAGATGGCAGCTCAGGATTGCGCTAAAGTGGCGTATGACCTGGGATTGCGCAAGGTCAAGGCTTATGTGAAGGGTCCGGGCAACGGCCGTGAGGCCGCTATCCGCTTCGTGCATCAGAGCGGCATCGAGGTCACAGAGATTGTTGACGTTACTCCGCTTCCGCACAATGGTTGCCGTCCGCCGAAGAGAAGAAGAGTCTAATCGGAAGTTGGCAAGAGCCTAATCGGAATATAAATCATAACATAACAGATAAATTCTGAACTAAAGTCCGAAATCAAGAATTGTCCTGAATGCGAATAGACCGTCTCATATCTACCTCTCGACGGTCGCGGCTGCGCTAAGGGACTTCTTTAGCGGATTTGCTAAAAGAAAAAACAAATGGCAAGATACACAGGACCAAAGACCAAAATCGCGCGCAAGTTTGGCGAGCCTATCTTCGGTGAGGACAAGGTGTTTGCAAAACGCAACTATCCCCCGGGACAGCATGGCCAGAACCGCAGAAAGAAAACTTCTGAGTATGGCACTCAGTTGCGCGAAAAACAAAAAGCCAAATATACTTATGGTGTGCTGGAACGTCAGTTCCGCAACCTCTTCGAGAAAGCTGAACGCACCAAGGGTATTACCGGTGAGGTGCTTCTCCAGCTTCTCGAGAGCCGTCTCGACAATGTGGTGTACCGTCTGGGTCTCGCTCCCACACGCCCCGCAGCCCGTCAGCTTGTGCTTCACAAACATATCAACGTGAACGGTAAGACCGTCAATGTGCCCTCTTATCGCGTTATGCCCGGTGATGTGGTCAGTGTGCGTGAGAAAGCTAAATCACTCGAGGTGATTACTGACTCTGTGGCAGGTTTCAACCATAGCAAATATCCCTGGATCGAGTGGGACGCTTCTATCATGGGTGGCAAGTTCCTTCACATGCCGCAGCGTGAGGACATCCCCGAGACTATCAAAGAGCAGCTTATAGTCGAGCTCTATTCTAAATAATAAACTCTAAGACCCATGCCAATTTTAGCATTTCAGAAACCCGACAAGGTCATAATGCTTGAAGATGAGAACTCTTTCGGCAAGTTTGAGTTCCGTCCGCTCGAGCCGGGTTATGGCCAGACAATCGGTAATGCGCTGAGACGCATCCTGCTCTCTTCGCTTTCCGGTTTCGCCATCAACTCGATCCGTATCAACGGCGTTGCACATGAGCTGGACACTATCGAGGGTGTGAAGGAGGATGTAACCAACATTATCCTCAACCTCAAGCAAATTCGCTTCAAACAGCTGACCGAAGACCATAATGCCGAGACAGCCTCGGTGCAGGTGAAGGGCACAGATGTGTTTACGGCTGGTGACTTAGGCAAGGCCCTCAGTGGTTTCAAGGTTCTAAATCCTGACTTGGTGATTTGTCACCTCGACCCCGACTACGGCTTCGAGATGGAGTATTCCATCAACAAGGGTCGTGGCTGGGTGCCGGCTGACGAAAACCGTGAGATGCTCGCCGGCGCCAGCGCCGACACGATCGCTATCGACTCAATTTATACTCCCATCAAAAATGTGAAGTATGCTGTCGAGAACTTCCGTGTGGAGCAGAAAACCGACTATGAGAAGCTGATTATCGAAGTCACAACCGACGGTTCGATCCAGCCGAAAGATGCCCTTAAGGAGGCTGCCAAAATCCTTATCCAGCATTTCATGATGTTCAGCGACGAGAAAATCACTCTCGAAACGCCGACCGAAGATGTGCCTGAGGAATTTGATGAGGAAGTGCTCCACATGCGCCAGCTTCTCAAGAGCAAGCTCGTGGATCTCGACCTCTCGGTGAGAGCCTTGAACTGTCTGAAGAGCGCCGAGGTGGAAACTCTTGGCGAACTCGTGGTCTTCAATAAGAATGACCTGCTCAAATTCAGAAACTTTGGAAAGAAGTCTCTCTCCGAGCTCGATGAACTCCTTGAGAAGTACAATCTTTCCTTTGGAATGGATATTTCGAAATATAAATTAGACAAAGACTAAACCGCACAATGAGACATAATAAGAAATTCAATCACTTGAGCCGTAAGAAAGGCCACCGCGAGGCCCTTCTTGCCAACCTGACGATTTCTCTCATCGAGCATAAGAGAATCTTCACCACTCTGGCAAAGGCCAAGGCATTGCGCGTCTATGCCGAGCCGCTCATCACTCGCTCGAAAAAAGACGACACTGCAAACCGTCGCCTCGTGTTCAGCTATCTCCAGAATAAGGAGGCTGTGAAGGAACTCTTCGGAGTTATTTCAGAGAAGGTTGCCAATCGCCCCGGTGGATACCTGCGCATCATCAAGACCGGTCATCGCCTCGGCGACAACGCTGAGATGGCTATGATCGAGCTTGTAGACTTCAACGAGACTGCTCTTGAAGATGCAGGCAAGAAGAAGAGTGCACGCACTCGCCGCTCACGCAGCAAGAAGGCTGCTGAGGCTCCCGCAACAGAAGCCGCTGCAACAGAAGCTCCCGCAGCTGAGGCTCCTGCAGCTGAGTAATCAGCATCATATCAGAGTTAGCATTACTCGCAATATCGAGAGAGCGTGGTCAATCCACGCTCTCTTATTTTTTACGGCGTATAATAAGTTTACGAAATCTATTGATCTATCAATTTTATACTGTTCGGGTAGTATTTAATTGGAGATATGGCTAATTAGGGTCTATTTAGGTAAAAGATGTTAAGAAACACATCTGCATGGCGTAGTTTGTGGCAAATTTTTGTTAATTTTGCCGATATAGTTTTTCGAAAGCCAATTTAATCTATATCATCAATGAAAAAGTTTCTTTTCGCACTGCTGGCGTTAGTTGTGCCAGTGGCGGCGTGGGCAGATGGCCATCAGGCCTCAATCACGTCAAATCCATCGCCGGCAGTCTCCAACAAACCGTTGGAAATCAAAATTCAGACAACAGACCTCGGTTCGGATGTCTATTGTTACACCTGGTGTCAGGAAATGGAAGGTGGCCCTATGGCACCCTATGGTTGGGATGATGTGAATGCCGAACGATTCCGCATGGCAGGTTCGGGGGGTTCCTACACTTTCTCGGTAAGCAATATCAAGGAGTTTTATGGCTTGAACGATGCGCAGCTCGCATCGCTCACCAAGCTCGGTTTTATTGCCAAGACTAAGAGCGGCAACCAAACTGCCGACTGCTTTGTGGAGGTAGTGCAGGGCCCGACAAGTCTTTATTCTGGCGGCGAAGGCACAATCTCTTCACCATACATTATCGCAAAAAGTGAAGATCTGCAATATCTTGCCGATACTCCGGCAGATTGGGGCAACGGTGTATGTTTCAAACTTGATGCCGACATCAGTGCTTCATCCTTGAAGTCTACAATCGGCACAATGGCGACACCGTTTTCAGGCACGTTCGACGGTAATGGCCATTGCATCACCTCGCTTAGCCTTAATGGCTCCACGGTAGGTTCTGCCACCGGCCTTTTCGGTAAGATAGAGGGTGCCGACATTCATGATTTGGGTATAGCCGGAGCGAATGTGAAGGGTGCTACATTCACCGGAATCCTCGTGGGCTACGCATCTTCAGGCACAGTGAGCCGTTGCTACACTATGGGTACAGTTTCAGGTAGCTCAATCTGTGTGGGTGGACTTGCAGGTGAGAACGTTGCAGCCACTATCACCGATTGCTATTCGGGTGTTTCGGTGAGTAATCCATCTGATTATGCCACAGGTGGTCTCGTAGGCAAGAACTCCGGCACAATCAAGAATACCTATGCCGCCGGCGCAATTACCGGTTACGATTATGTGGGAGGTGTAGCAGGTGCTAACTATGGTGCTATCTCATATTCATTGGCGGTAAACGAAACAGTGTCTTCGGCTCGCAACTTTGCCGCCCGTTTCGGAGGTAATGCCAATGCCCGAAACAACTCTCTCAATAACGTCAGCTGGAAGGATATTGACAATGCCTCGGCTTCATGGACACAGCATGGTGACCATGCGGTGTCGCATACGGCAGCAGACATTGTGGATGCCACATGCTTCAACGATATGTTGAAATGGGATTTCAACTCCATATGGGAATGGCAATATGATGGCAAACGTAATTGGCCTGCTCTTCGCAATGTGAGTGGTCAGTCTCGTCCGATTTGCGATAGGCTCTATGAGAGTCTTTCAGGCGTTGTGGGTGTAATTGATAATATCATGGTGAGTGTGACACCCAATCCTACTTACGGGCAGATTAATGTATATGCCGGTGAGGGTATTCTCTCATGCAGTGTGTGGACACTCGATGGCGGTAATGTGCTTGATTTAAATATTGGTGGAGAGGAAAGTGCACGGCTCGATCTCTCTCAAGCCGCTCCGGGCATATGCCTGCTTCGTGTCACGACAGTATCGGGTAATGTATCAACATTCAAGATTCTAAAGAAATAAAACGCCATGAAAACATCAGCAAAAACATTTATAAGAAACATCGGTGTGACATGTGCGCTCGGCGCCATGGCTGTCACCGGTTGCGGCATATATGCCACCGCTGCCGTGAATAGCGGCAATGCAACTCTCGAACGTCTCGAGATTAAAGTGGATGGACGCAATGTAGTGTCCGGCTTCAACAGCGCCACCAAGACATATGAGATCACTCTCGACAACACCGGGGAGGCAACCCTCTCAGCTGTGCCTGTAGCATCAGACGCAACGGTCGATATCAACGTAAATGGCAAGACACTCACCAACCATTCGCTCACCACACTCACGCGGGGTGAAAATAAGGTGATCTACACCGTAAAGAGCGGCAACGCCACCGAGATATATACCGTAACGCTGACAGGCAAGGTGCCGGATCCGGTATATACACTCACCGACGACCAGCGCGAACTCTCCATCTATCAGATTATGGTCGGTTCGTTCCAGCACGGTGACGGCGGTGCATCGGGTTATAACGACATGTGGGGTCCTGAAGGTCATCGCAAGAATGGTAACCTCAAGGGTATCATCAACGCCCTCGACTATATCAAGGAACTCGGCATGAACGCCATCTGGATGACTCCGATATTCGACTCCACCAACGGTCAGGGAGGCGAGAAACTACAGGCTACCGGCTATTTCTGCACCAACTACTTCAAGGTAGACCCGAAATTTGGCACAGAGGCGGAATTTGATGAGCTTATACGTGAGGCTCACGCACGCGGCATATACGTGATTCTTGACGGTGTGTTCGGACACCATGGCGGCGTGAATCAGGCATCGCCCGGCGGCAAATATATCTCTACAGGAGATAACGTGCAGAACGTGCGCGGCACCGAGGCCGGCAACATCATTTTCCCCGGTTCGCTCGAATACTTCAAGGAGGTGGTGCGCTATTGGATGAACCGTGGTGTGGATGGCTGGCGTCTCGATCAGTGCTATCAGGTATATCAGGGTGGACATAACTATTGGAACGATCTCCGCAAGGAAGTGGAGGCAGTGGCTGCCGAACGCCGTGGCCGTGGCGAAGAGTGGGGTACACTCGGCTATATGGTGGGTGAGGACTGGACCAGCGCAGGCAATATCACCGTGACTCAGCAGGATGGTCTTAAGAGCGTGATGGACTTCGATGGCAAGGATAACCTCGTAGGTCTCAACTCAGGTGTAGGCTCCATAGGTTGGTTCCTCTCGAGCGATGCACAGGCTCGCGGTTATCGCGACAATGGCGTATGGCCTACAATCTTCCTCAGCAACCACGACACGTCGCGCGTGGGAGACTTTGTGGATGTTAACAGCCGTCCCGAAGAGCTTATGGCACGTCATGCTGCAGTGGCTGCATACTCAGGTCCGACATGTACATATTACGGTGATGAGATCGGCGACAAGAGCGGCAATGGCAACCCCGACAACAAGGCCCGTACATCAGGCCGTATAAGCGGTTTCAACAGCAATGAGCAGCGTGTGCACGACTACGTGGCCAAGGTGTTCAACGCCCGTAAGGAGAACCCCGCACTCTGGCGAGGCACGGTGGAGCGCCGCCAGGATGGCAACGATGTGGAGATCATCACCAAGACTGACTCTCAGACCGGCAATAAGGTGATATGTATCTTCTCGCAGAAAAACACGAGCGTCAGCATCGGTGGCACCGGCGTAGACCTCATCAACGGCGGTAACGTATCAGGCTCAGTGAGCGTAAGCGCATGGATCCCGGCATTCATCAAGATGAACTGAGAATAACCCGTACAGACGATAAACGCAATTCATAAGCGTTGCGGCCCGCTCCTTCATGGTGTGGGCCGCTTTGTTATAAATTGTAATGTGATGTGTAGAGGGGTAGGTGTCGGAGTGTATCAGAGTATAGGGGAGACCAGACGTACTATCGACTCCATGGTGCGTTGCAACATGGGGCGTGAATGCCATGTGGTGTAGGTGAGCTTGGTGCAGTGGCCCATGTCGCTGAAGAATATCTCGCGCATGCGGCGGTTCACCTCGCGGTCATATATCAGCAGGTTGCACTCGAAGTTATTCTCGAAGCTGCGGAAGTCAAAATTGGTGGAGCCGGCTGTCACGATGTTGTCGTCGATTATCATACCCTTGGCATGCAGCATGCCGGGGTTGTAGAGATATACCTTTATGCCCGCCTTGAGGCATTGTGTCACGTATGAAAATGAGGCCAATTGAAGCATGCGGGAATCGGTCTTGCGAGGAATCATGATGCGCACATCTATCTTGGAGAGAGCTGCGGCCTCCAATGCGTTCATAAGCGCATCTGTGGGCAGGAAGTATGGGGTCTGGATATATATGCTCTTGGTGGCCGATGAAATGGCTTTTAAGAAGCATAGGGCCAAGTTACACCATTGCGATGTCGGACCCGACGTGACGAGCTGCATTCCCACATCATTGCGGATGCCCGAAGCCGCCGTTTTCGGATAGCTCATCGGGTGGTCGCTGTTACGGAAGTTCCAGTCGACCACAAACGAGAATAGCAGTGATTCCACTATGTCACCTTTGAGTCTGAAATGTGTGTCGCGCCATCCCCAGCCCGAGGCGGAGCGGTTTATGTAACGGTCGGCTATATTCATGCCACCCATGTATCCGATGGACTCGTCGATGATGACAATCTTGCGGTGGTTGCGCCAGTTTATCCGGTTGGCAAGCTGCGGGAATGTGACCTTGAAGAACGGATGTGTCTCCACGCCGGCCTCGTTGAGCATCTTGAAAAAACGGTTGCGCGCGGAGAAGCTGCCCACATGGTCATACATCACCTTCACGTCAACACCCTCGCGGGCCTTGCGCATCAATATGTCGGCAATCTCATGTCCGAGTGTGTCGTCAAGAAAGATATAATATTGCAGATATATTGACCTCTTGGCAGCCAGCATGTCGCGCTTCAACGCGGTGAATTTTTCCTTGCCTGTGGTGAAGATTTCAATATCGTTGTTTACTGTATAGAACGATGAAGAGAGATTACGGGCCAACTTTATCAGATTGCGTTCCGACCGGCTGAGCGACTGCGAATTGAGATCGATATGGCGAGGGGCCATCGTAGTGATTATCTTGCGCTTGTTCATGCGGGAAATCATATGTTGTCCACGCATGCTGCGCCCGAAGAAGAGATAGAATATGAAACCTACAACTGGTAGGAAAATCAACGCTATGACCCAGGATAATGACCTGATGGGATTGCGGTTCTCCTTGAGTACAACCGCAATGCTCAGAAAAATAGTGGCGAAATATAACACATATACCGTCCAATATACCCAGAAATTAAATGTTTCCATATTCTCAGCTTTTGCGTCGGTTTTATATCATAAGTAGGTGCTAAATTAAAAACCTACCTGGATCGCATGTTTATTGTTCCTTCCACTTCAGATATTCCTCTGCGGTTAGTTCAAGTTCGTCATACCACTCTTTGCCGAATTTGGCTGTCAGAGGTCCTTTTAGAAATTGGTATGCCCTCACGCCGAGTTTGCGTCCCAAAGCCTCGGCAGGCTTGCATATTTTCCATTTGTGGAAGTTTACGGCTGTGAAGCCGTCATATTCCTTGAGACGTACCGGATACAATCGGCATGAGATAGGCTTCACGTCCGGTATTTTCCCCTCCCTGAAGGCCTTCTCCAGTGCGCAAAGACATTTCCCGCCCGGAGCGTAGCATGTGTATACGCAATCTCGGCCATCCACTATCTGGGTCACCAGATCTCCATCGGGATCGAGATAACTTGCACCATCCTCCTTTATTGCTGACAATGCCCTTGGCAGCAGGTATGGTTCGACCACCGGGAGCACCTCCTCTATGCGTTCTGCCTCGCCGGGGGCGAGCGGTGCACCCGCATCTCCTTCTATGCAGCAAGCCCCGAGGCATGCGTCCAAGTCGCATACGAAATATTTTTCTATAAGGTCGAGCGAGACCAGAGTGTCTTTTATCTGTATCAAGTTTTTAGCTTTTTTGCGGTTATTGACATCGTGTCATCATGTCATCATGATATGATGTAGTATTGTCATGATAACATGATGATGTCGTGTAGTTATTAATTAGAATGTCGCTAAATTAGAGTCGAGACGTTACCTTCACCTCTTTGGACGCGCAAAAGCGCGTCCCTACTTTCGAAGCGATACATCCAGATGAAAATCAAATTGTTGTAGGGACGCGCTTATGCGCGTCCACTGTGTCGAGGCAAACTTTGATAAGCCTTTTAACATCCATTTTCATTGTTAATTTAGTGACATTATTATTAGTTATTCATTATAAATTGTATGAGTGCCGACGAGGCGGTCGGCGCGGGCACCGGGTGGACGGAAATAGACTGATATGTTGTATTCATTTTCAGTCTCATATTTATTACCTTCAACCGGCGCAGGGTCTGCTTTTTGCTTACCATCGTGTTTCACCGCTACATATTGGTAATTGTAGGCACCTTGCTTAAGCGGTATTGAGGCTGTATATGCTCCGAGCGTCGGGTCGTAGTGCATGCGGTTAGCGTTGTCGGGTAGACCCTGACAAAACTCGCCGTCAACATATATATCGGCATCGGGGAGTTCATCCATCTCGAGCCTGAAATTCACAGTAATGTAGTCGGCACCGAGGTCAGAATCCGTGGCGTTATATTCACGCACCAAGAAGCGACCGTGCTGCGTGCGGTCGTAGCTGTATTGCTTATCGGCACGGGGTTGGTCAGGCTTCAGCCATACATGATAATTGCTACCCATGTATCGCAAGGAGTCCACGTGAAGTCCGGCGAAACTGTTGCTGACCGATTCGAAGCGGCGGTATTCGTTGGAGGCCGGGAATATGAGGTCGTTCTGATGCTCATACACCATTACCTGACCGTTAACCCTCAGCGGCCCGTTCAGCCTGCGGCGCGTCTCCTCACGCATGTTCTGAGTCACATCTACGGTAATGTCCTGATACGGGTTGATATTCCCCAGCCCCTTTGTGTCAATTTCCATGGAGATCTGTTGCCAAGTGGAGTAATGTCCGCGGTCGGTGCGGCTGTTGGAGGTGCCGTTGATGCTGACGGCAGACTCGCTCACCTGAAATCTTGTCTGGAGTATCACCTCATCAGGCTCTTCAGGGTCATATACCTGCAATAGATAATTGCCCGAATGTAGTATGCGCATATCATCGTTTGGAAGTATGATGCGATAATTCACAAAATGCACGAACGTGGCATAAGAATTTTCATAATCCTCGATACGTTGTGAGTTGAATCCGTCTACATATTCCGATTCGATAAGGCGCGACGGTTGCCAGTCGCGGTCGCAGTGAAGCAGCCGGTATTCGAGGAAGCTGTTGTCCTCGCCGATTTCGTCGAAGCTGACAATCAGACGGTCGTCGGTGTTCATGCGGATTACCGGTGGAGCCATAAAGTTGCCATCGGCCATGGTCTTGAGGGTCATGAACTTCCGGTTAAATATGCGAGTGCGGGTGTCAGTATCGGCATGGGCTGCCATTACACAGAATAGCGACATGAGGCACGTGAGCGGTATGACTATTCGTGAGATTTTTACCATTCTATCGGAGTTTTGCCATGGGCTATGAGATATTCGTTGGTTTTGGAGAAATGCCGGTTTCCGAAAAATCCCCTGTAAGCTGATAGGGGAGAGGGATGCGGCGATTCGAGCACAAGATGGCGTGTGCGGTCTATGTTGGCACCCTTGCGTATTGCATCGCTCCCCCAAAGTATAAACACTATGTTGTCGCGTTGTTCGCTGATAGCCTTGACGGCCGCATCGGTGAGCTTCTCCCAACCTATGCATGAGTGTGATTTTGGAGAGTGCTCACGCACGGTGAGGGAGGAGTTGAGCAGCAACACCCCTTGTCTTGCCCAGCGCGACAAGTCTCCGTCGGCCGGTATAGGAGCACCGGTGTCATCATGAATCTCCTTGAAAATATTGCGCAGCGAAGGTGGCATCTCAATGCCGGGATTCACGGAGAAGCAGAGGCCGTTGGCCTGTCCCGGCCCATGATAGGGGTCTTGTCCGATTATAACTACCTTGGTGTCGGCGAACGGAGAGGCGTCGAAAGAGGCAAAAATTTGACCGGCCGGAGGATACACATGCTGACCCGGCTTGGCATATTCAGAACGTATATAATCGGTGAGCTGTTTGAAATAGGGCTTGTCGAACTCCTCGGCAAGAACCTGTTTCCAGCCCTCTTCCATCTTTACGTTGCGTGTCATGATATCATAAATTTATCTCAAAGATAGTAACTTTTTTCAAAAGATGCAACATCATGGGGCAATGTGTATCGCAGGGCTATTAAAAATCAAAAAGAAAAAGACAGCACGAGCCGAGGCCACGTGCTGTCTTTCAGGTATTCCCATACGAAAAATTATTAATATTTGTTAACATGCATAAAGTTAGCTATATATGTTTTCTTTGACCTCGTTTTTGTCCTCGTTTTGTCCTCACAACGCCAATTCAGCGCGTATATCACAAAAAATCCCCCGGCTGCTTACCGGGGGAAGAGTTCTTTAACTGTTATTTTATTTATGAAGTAGCCGCCCTCACGGGCCATATCTTTAGAATGAAGCGGCTTGCAGCTCATTGCTGAATTGCTTTACCGCCGCACTTAATTTCTCGTATTGCTTTTGCCCGGCCTTAGCCACTCCCGAAGTATACTTTCTCATAAGCGACGGATTGATGCCGGCACGCTCCGCCACCTTAGAAACGTTCAGGAAGTTGAAATAGTTGAAAAAAGATTGCATGTCATAGTGATATACAAATTCCAAATCGGGAATCTGTTTGCCTTCCTTTTTCTTGATGTCTGCAATTTCCTTGTAAGAAGCGAGCATGTCAGCCTTTGCCTCCTCTGCCGAATTGCCGTAACCGAACAATGCGAAGTCCTTAAACTCCTCCTCGACATAGCAGGAATAATAACCGTCACTTGCGGTCTCGACTATAACGTTGGCAATCATCTTTTATATTGTTTTTTGTTGATTATTCAACGCTGCAAAGGTAGCAAAAATGCTCCATATGTACAAATGTTTTAGAAAGATTTTTTCAAAAAAAGCGGTGGACATCATCCCGATGGCCACCGCTGGGCGAAATTGAACTAACGAAAAAGTAATTGTCTAACCAAAATTACCATGAAACACAAATAAGGTATTAAGTCAGAGTTATGAGT
>CAJUIJ010000075.1 GCA_910586175.1 uncultured Muribaculaceae bacterium
GTTTGTTATGCCCTATAACATTTTTTCAATTCTAATTTTAAACAGTTTCTAAGTGTTCGTATAATATAAGAGTTCGTATCATATAAGTGTTCGTATCATATAAGAGTTCGTATCATAATGGCTGTACGATGGCAAGTTTCGTTTTTTTTGATTCTTCATGCAAATTGTTTACCGCCATCAAAACATATTTTGCCATATACAATCCAAATAACATTTTTATACTTATTAAAAATCCATTTTTTGCTTTAGATTACATATTTTAAATTTTATTTTCAAAAATTTTAATTATTTAAAATTTGTTTGTATATTTGCCACATTAATCAACAAAATCATTCTAATCATTTTGCTTATGACAAACTTTTACCCGAAACTGTTAGTTTCAGCTCTCGTAGCGTTTACCTGTGGCATGACAGCACAAGCCGGAGATGCTGACTTCTCGGCAAACGGCATTTACTACAACATACTTTCAGAGGAAGATAAAACCGTAGAGGTGACATGGCCCGATGAGACATTCTTTGACCCGGACCCTGTATACACGGGAGCCATCACTGTTCCGGCCTCAGTGTCGCACGGCGGTAAAGAGTATACCGTGGCCGCAATAGGCAAGGTGGCATTTGGCGATGCTACATGCTCCTCCATCACACTCCCCTCCACCATCAAAAGCATCGGCAAATATGGCTTCTCAGGAGCTACCATTAAAAATCTCACCCTGCCGGAATCACTCGAGGCAATCGGCGAATGCGCATTCTTCGAATGTGACAACCTCGAATCGATGGTTATCCCAAACTCAGTGACAACAATAGATGAATGGGCATTTGAAGAGTGCAAGAATATGGAGACACTCGTGATAGGCAATGGCATAACCACCATACCCTCCACATGCTTTGCACGTTGCTCCGCACTCAAGGAGGTCGTTGTGCCCGAAGGTGTGAAAACCATCGGATACATGGCGTTCGCCTATCTGACCAATGTGGAGACACTCACACTTCCCTCCACGCTCGAGACTATCGACGGATATGCATTTGGCTATTGCGAGCACTTGCCGGCAATCGAAATTCCGGAAAGTGTCACATCGATCGGCAACGGAGTTTTCAGCGCATGCACAGCACTTGAAAACATCACCCTTCCTCAGTCAATCACCGTCTATCCGGAATTTCTGTTCGGCTACTGCGCGGAGTTCAAAGAATTTGAGATACCCGATCATGTCACCGAGATAGGCCCGGAAGTTTTCGACCACTGCCTTAGCCTATCAAAAGTCAGCATAGGTTCCGGCGTCGCAAAGATCGGAGATATCGCATTCCGCAGCTGTCCGCTCACCAATGTCACACTCCGTGCAGAAGAGCCTCCTACAATCGACGCCACCCACAATGTATTTGATGCAAACGTATACTCCACAGCGCAACTGCTTGTGCCTAAAGGATCTGTTGACAAATATAAAGAAGCTGAGGGTTGGAAAAAATTCCAGAATATAGTAGATGAAACATCATCGATAAACTCGATAACATCAGAGGTAGACCTCTCGGAAATCTACGACCTCAATGGCAACCGTTTAGATGAATCTGAAGCTCACGGCATGGTGATAATACGCCAAGGCTCAAAGACTTATAAAGTAATCCGATAATAACGTGCGGTGCAGAGCACGCAAACGTAGAACAACAACACAACGTATATGAACAGACTGCTACTTACAGCCGCCACCATGCTCCTTGCCGGTGGCATTGCGGCGCAAGCCGATGAAGCGACCCGATATTTCGAGGGCTTCGAGAATGCGACCTTGTCAAAAGGGTCAGGCATTTCCACCAACAATCAAGTGAAGATAGCCGGATGGGGTCAAATTGTTGATACATTCGACTATCAGGAATATACTTGGGGAGACTATTATGATGACACCATCGGTGCAGACTATAGTATCAACAATTCCGGAAACACCGGCAAAGCTCTCGCATGCGCCATGCAGACCGGAAGCACCGGAGGGATACCCTCGTCATTCACCATATACGACTACATCGTCACACCGCTGGTGAGCGGCAATGTAGATTTCAAGATAAAGCTCTCAACTTACAAAGGCTCGATAGAAGTCAAAAAAGCCACACCCAATGCCGCAACCGGCAAATATGAAGCAGGCGAAGATATTGCATATGAAGGAGAAGCAGCCACAGCAGCGTGGAACACCATCAGCTTCAACCTCACGGAACCCACAATGGTGGCAATACGTCTGAACAATGCCATCATCGATGACTTTTATGCCGATACGGCCGACGTGCCTGAAGTCCGCAGCATGACATTAGAGAAAGTGTCATTTTATGCTCCGGATGCCGAAGAGGCCAACCGCTACCCGAGTTCTGACCCAAAGATTATCATGAACACTGATAATAAGGGTACTGTAGGTGCACGTATTAAGGTTACGAACACCGGAAATGTGGCACTCACTCCAGGCACAGAGAATTACTCGGTGACACTTAAGATAGCGTCATCGGCTACCGCTACGGGCAACAACGTATACTCAACAGTCGTAGTTCCCCTCTACTTCACGCTGCAACCCGGTGAGACCAAGGAGGATGTGGATGTATCATGTGAATTCACCACCACACAAACACGACCGAACCTTTCTGTATACGAAAATTTCTCTAACACTTTCACCAACGTAGGATATTTCACAGTAGTGCCTTACATCGCCACCCTCACCATAAAGGATGAGGGTAGTTCATACGGCATATCGTCAAAAGACCTCGGCATATACAGCGGCGAGAAACAATTCAACCTGCAATTCCAGAACACAGGTGGCGCACCACTCGTGATAACAGGCACCGACAACGACAACGTGACCTTTGTGGACGAACTGCCCATAACAGTGCCTCCGGCAGAGACATCTTTGCTGGCACTTAAATCTTCGGGATTCGGCGAGGAGATTAATGCAACCGTCAATATCCTCTCAAATGCCATAGAGACCACCGGAACACGCAAGTTTATACTTAAAGGATATGAGACTCCCGCCGATTGTTATTTCAACACATTTGACGACGAGACCTCACTTGACGGATGGGTGAAGATAGATGCAGACAAAAACAAATGGGCGCTCGGTCATGAAAGCAAGGATACAAAAGATGCTTCGCAGAAACTTGTCAACTCTTCATCGACCGCCAGCCAGATAGTATCTCCGCTGTTGGCCCTGGAAGAGGGTGCAGCCTATGGCTTCATGGCATACGGAAGCTCATCGAGCGCCAAACTTCGTGTGCAATATTCGAAAGACCGCACCAACTGGAGCGACATATACCTTATTGCCGGTTCGAGCACAAGCAGCTCCACCAAGGATGACTCATTCGACAGCCAGTCATACGCTCTGAAGCGCTTCATATTCAGCATCCCCGAGGCAGGTAACTATTATATACGGTTAGACGGCAACTCCTGCGCCATCGACAACTTCTTCGGTGGCACACTGACCGAAGTTGCACACGACCTCGCCGTCATTTCGGCTACAGCTAATGCCACTAAGGTGAATTATCCGCTCACTGCCACAGCCACATTCGACAACTACAAGCAGACTGCCGAGACCGACTATGAAGCTCAACTTCGCATAGATGGTGAAACTGTGGCAACAGACGAACCTCAGGAAATCACCTTCGGCACCCCGGTGACATTCAACTTCAACTACATACCTCACCTCACAGGCACACATCAAGTATCGGTTGCACTCGCCTTTGCGGATGAATATGAAATTGAATCCTCACCTATTGAAGTGGAAATACTTGAGGAACTTGAGGACTTCGAGAAGCAAGTCAACGATATGACATCCAGCGCATCATATCTTCCGCTTAATCTAAGCAACTACGCTTCGATGAGCGACTTCCTGATTCCGGCTGAGAGAATTGGCATCGAGTCCGGCGCAGACCTGACAAGTCTTGCCCTACTCTATTACAACACTGGAGCTGACCAGTATGTACAGACAGACATGGAGGTCTATATCGCCAACACTGAAGATGAAAGTATCACAGAAGATACAGCTACTGCACCGGCACTCGAAACAATGACACGAGTGTACCGCTCAGCCAATCATGCAGCCGAAGAGGAAGAGGAAGACAGATGGGATTATGTATTCAGCACCAACACCGGCATGAGTGAATATCACAAACTGAATTTCAGATTTGCCGAGCCATTCAAATATACCGGTGGGAATCTGCGCATATTCTTCTCTCACAAGCAAAAAGGGAAGTCTGCAAGCCTTAACTCCTTCACATTCCGCACGATGTCGGGCTTACCCAACAACACACAAGCCCGCTACAAGAGCATGTATTCCGCCACATCAAAAGATATCAACGAGGTGGCGTTCAGCAACACCACATCACAGCCCGTGATTCTTTTCAACGTGCATAAGGATGCAGCCACGCTCAGCGGTCGCGTATATGAGACAGTCTCACCCTCTAATCCACAAATGCGCGCGGAGTCGGTCGAAATTCCGGTGGCCAATGCAGTGCTCAAACTTGCCGATGTGGAGAATCCTGACATATGGTATACCGCCACATCTGACGACGAGGGTAATTACAAGATGAAGATATTCCAACCGGGTCGCACATACACCCTCGCGGCTGAGGCTTCGGAAGACTTCAAGAAATACTCACACGACGCCAACATATCTTTTGCCGACGAACCCAACGTTACGCTCCATGTGGAGATGGAACGCGCATCAGGCTCAAATGTAACAGATGTCACAGCAGATACACACGCATATGTTGCCGTGAGCAAGGGGAGCATCACAGTGCATGGAGCAACCGGCATTGTAAACATATTCGACATGACAGGAACTCATGTGGCTATTGGCAACCCAGAAAATGCAATCACCTTGATGCCCGGTGCATATGTGGTGACTTGTGAAGACCTCACTGCCAAAGTAATCGTAAAATAATACCTCCATATAAAAATCCTGACTCGGTTTTTGACTCGGGTCAGGATTTTTTATTTTTCGTAATACACTTCTTTTTGACCTAACTTACGAATCTAACAGTTAAATCTATGAAAATATCCAAGACACTGACATTTGGTCTATTGGGTGTGGCACTCGCATTCAATGCCATGGCAGAAGAGCCGACCATGATGTATGTGGTAGGCAAAGATGGTAAACTTATCACCACCATGAATGTGGATGATATCGGCAAAATCACATTTAAGGATCCCTTTGCCGATCCTGAGCCTGAAACTGCTACAATCCGTGCCGTCAACGGCTTCTGGGCAGGCGACTTCTGGGGCAATACCCTCAACGATGTTTATCTTGAGATGACCGATGCGGAAGTCAAAGATGGCCAAATGCAATATCCCGGCAACTTCATAAGCCTTGACCTCAACGTGAAGGCGCAGGAGTTTGAGAAACTTAACATAGCGGGCAACTATGCTCCATGCACCGACGTTGTGCCGCTCTATCCATCCACGTTCAACTGCGACGGTGTCACATATATCAACTCCTATGACGCATCCGGACATATGACACGCCATGATGTGACAGGAGGTTCTGTAAGCATCGCATATGCTGCCGGCACATACACCATCGACCTGCACTTCACATTTGACGACCGCGATGACTACCGGGCAAGATATAACGGTCCGATAGGCTTCACTGATGATTCCGGCACAAAACTATCCACACTCACTTCCGACTACACACCATCGGTGACAAGCGCCAAGGCGGCATTCGGCAATTGGGGTAACCCCTCACTCCCGTCAGTTCCGCTCACACTCACCCTTCAAGGTTCAAAAGACACTGTGCAATTTCTGCTCAATGCTTCCAAAAACTCAGCCAACACCCACGACATAGACGGGCAATATGTGGCCGAATCAAAAATTGGAGTCTCCGAGACAGACTACTCCGTGGGAGCGGCACATCCCGGCGAACTTAAAAGCATAGACGGTCAGCCTTCATTTTATGGTTGCTGGCTTGTGCAGCAGACAGCAGGCAACCTGTCGGGAATGGCACCCTTCACATCAGGCTATGTCACAATAACGCACTCAGGCAGCGACTACACGGTGAAATACTCATTCAGCGACGATGCCGACCATACCATCAGCGGCACATATACCGGTACAATCAGTTTTGACGGCACTACGCCTGTAGACCCACCGGTCACACCCGACGACCCCAAGGATCCTGCCGACGGTGAGGGAGGTGGCACGGTGACCGACTTCGGCGAGGGAGGCGAATGGTAATATGATGCTAATCTAACAAGAAAGAAAAGATGAAAAGAAACAATCTGATATATATAGGAGCGGCTGCCCTGATGCTCGGAGGTTGTACAAATGACTCGCTGCTTGGCGAACCGGGAAATGACAACTCATCAAAAGTCACCTTGACACTCAAGGCGGGATATGCTGACACGCCGGCTACGCGTACCGACATAGATGGCACTTCTGCCGTATGGTCAAAGCAAGACCAAATAGGCATATTCACGACAGTTTCCAAAGCTCCGGAGCTGTTCAGGCTCTCAGAGGGAGCCGGCACTAAAAGCGCAAAATTCGAGGGAACCGTAGCCGCTGAAAATGGCGACATGCTCTGTGCACTCTATCCCTATCGCGAAGACCCCTATGAACTTGACATAGACCCCAAGGCCGCGAAAATCTACTTTAATCCTCAGACTCAGGAGGGCTTTGGCGACAAGGCACGCAAGCACCTCGGCAAGTTTGACTATATGGCCGCGCCCCCTGTAACTTTTACCGACGGCAAGGTAAGTTCCACGCTTTCATTCAGTCACCTCGCCACACTGATGGAGTTCAGTTTCTCGCTTCCCGACAATGTAAAGTTAAGATTTCTGACACTCTCTACCTCCACGGCCAAACTTTATGACCAAGGGGTGGTTGACCTCACAGCCACCAAGCCAACTGCTTCAAAGTGGGGCACAGCAACACGCACACTATCAATGGGCTTTGACAATTGCAATGTGCAGGCAGATGAGAAGGTTACGGCCTACATGATGATGTTGCCGCATGACCTGACATCCGATAAAATCACATTCTACATATCGGGCGAACTTGCCGACGGCACACCGGTGACATATGCGGCAGTAAAAAACAGAGGGACTAAGTTTGAGGCCGGCAAGCGTTACCACACCGACCTGACAGGCTTCACACGATTAGACACGAAGTTTGATATGGTGTATGTGCCGGGTGGGTCGCTCAATATCTGCGCCTTGGCGCAGTCGGAAGATGCCGACATACAAGCGATTGTTGATAAAGACTACAAGGTGGATTCCTTCTGGATAGGACGCACGGAGGTGACCAACAGTCAATTCTGCGACTTTCTGAACGACCGCAATGCGGGCGATGTGCAGCTCATGGCGTGGCTTGCGAGCAATGCTGCATTTTATTTCGAGGCACCCGAATGGCTACAGATTGAGCGCAAGAATGGCCGATGGGTGCCCAAAGAGGGAAATATAAATGATGGCAACGGCGGACACATAACAGGCTCATATGCTGACTATCCGATGATAGGAGTCACTCCACAGGGAGCGAATGCCTATAACTTCTATCTTGTGGAGCAATGGCTCGGCTATCCCGACCAAGGGAGCGACTCCATACTCCCCTCCGAACTGCAATGGGAATATGCCGCCACAGGTAGCGAATGGAACCCTCGGGCACTTAGCGATCTTTTCCCGGGAGGTAACGATATGGACGAGGTGTCATGGCACGCCTGGAACTGCGAGAGCGCAGGCAGTTCTTGCATCAAGACCGGGCTTCCTAACCATGAGGGTGTATTGGTGATGTCGGAGAAGGGAGGCACTCATCCTGTAGCTGGCAAAAAGCCCAACTTCCTTGGCATTTTCGATATGGCCGGCAATGTGGGTGAGATTTGTGCAGACTGGTATTCGGAGACAAGCTATCCATGCGGACAGAGTCTGAATCCGAAATGCACGGACATGTCGCTGGCCGAAGATTTCTATGGAGAGGAATGCCGCTCGCTGCGAGGAGGTTCTTGGGCATTGTTCCCACAGTATGGACTCACATACTCGCGCGACTTCATAGTGGCAACTTACAGCACCGACAATTCAGGCTTCCGCGCCCTGATACCGCTTAAACGCTGACAAAACATCTTAATAAGGAACGGCGATTTCCAAATCGCCATAAGACTGCAAACCATTGTTTAAGTTAATGGCGATTTGGAAATCGCCGTTCCATTTTGGACTTAGATTACTGTGATTATTTTTGGGCGATTTGGAAATCGCCGTTCCATTTTGCAAAAAGGGTGTATCAACGAATATTGATACACCCTTTTTATATCACTTTATGTTACAGTTACTTCTGATATGTTATCTTGCTTGAGCCGTTGCTGTCTACTCGGATATAGACTTCACCCTGCTTGGGCTCGGTGACGCGATTGCCTTGCAGGTCATAGAGTCTGTACAGGCCGTCGGCAACGATTGTCCCGACGCCGCTGCCCTCTCCAATGGCGAATGGCACTTCCACAGCCTCCGACTTGCCATCAGCATATACCGCCACCACAGCCGCACGGTGATTTCCGTCAGCAAGTTCGCGAAGCGTATGAGTAGTCAAAGTGGTCTCAGCCACCTGCACACCATCAAGATGAATCTCATAACGGAGCACAGACTTCACTTCACCATCAGCCTTTCGGGGCAACATGGCAGGCCTGCCGGATGCCGGGCCGATATAGATATCATCGACCATAAACCAGAAGCCATTGGCAGGTGTGCAATAATGTATGCATACATATTTCGCATCCTTAGGTATTGCATACTCCTTGGGTGTCCATGAAGAGCCTGTGGTCTGCACAGTCTCGAGTTCGTCGCTCAACCATACGAAATCCTCCTTAGCTTTACCGGTCTTGCTGTATCCTACCTGGAAATTCTCCTTATTCCAAATGTCATCACCGGTATAACCCTCCTGCACACCACCTAAGTCAGGGTCGGCCTTGCACCAGAAACTGAACACGAAATCTTCATCAAAGTCAAGAGCCGGAGATATCAACCAATCGTCGGGCTTAGGAGCCGGACGGTTGCCGTCGGCATCAGCGAAGTTGCTTTCGAAAAGCAGGATGCGCTCACCACTGTGAGGGGGATTCGCCTCATATTCAGTCTGGCTGAGTTCATAGGGAGCAATAATCTTCGCAGCACAGGGGGTGCCGTCGGTGGGGAAAGGCATATCGGCATAGTCATTGCGATAAGGTTTACCTCCGTCGCCATCTATATAACTCCATTCATATTTCCCCTTGGGGTGAATCACCCAATTGGGATAAGACTCGAAATCTTCAATAATAGCAGACTTTGTGCCACCCGGATTTATCGGTGTCACGGGCGTGTCGGGAGTATCCCAAGTCAGGGTCACGTCATGGGCTGCCACCTCAGCTTTAAGGTTGGCGGGAGAAGGATAATCCTCCACCGGGATGTCAGGAATCACACCGCTGGCATCTATCGTCACATCTGTCACATAAATGTTATAACGGCCCTTGGGCGAAGTGGCATGGAAAGCCACATGATAAGCGCCGGCTTTTTCCACTTTAGGTAGAGTCACCTCTGCATATTGGCCATCACCTGACTTCATCTTTATCTCCTTGATGTTCTGTGTCAGAGCTTCGACTGTGGGGGCATTGCCGAAACGCACATCCATCGTCTCTTCATAATTTGCATTCGAACCACGATAATTGAAACGCAGCGTATATGTGCCCTCAGGTTTCATCTCGATAGCCGGCGACACGAGATAGTCATCTGCATCGAGCTTATTGTCATACTGATACATAGCGAAGCCATCGAAGTCAGAGAGGCCACGTTTCTTCCAGCTCCAAGTGGATCCGCCATTGGGATTCAGCACACTCCAAGTGTCAAATTCCGACTGGTCATTAAATTGGCAGTTGTAAGGGAACTCCCCTATCGACGAGCCGAGAGCAATCTCGACGCTACGAGCCGTCTCTCCCTGGCCATCGGCAGTATAAGGAACCACTAAATAACTATACTTCGACATTGTGGTTATGCTCCTGTCGTTATATTCGCAATCAGACAAGTCATTGGCCACACGCACATTGCCTGGCATACGTATTACGGCATACTTGAGAGATTCCTTGTCGAGCCATCCGCCATGAAGACCCTCCTTGGGAGCATCCCATTGTATTATTGCGGAGCCGTCAGGATTGCAACCTATACCCACATTGCCGGGAGCTTCAGGCACATCGCGACCCACCCATATAGTCACGTTGCGCACCAAGCCATCTCCGAGAATATTTTTGGGCAAAACGCTGTAAGTCACATAGCCTGGTTGCTCCACATTATCAATAAAATTCAATGCGGCCCCGGCAGCCGGATTTGTCCAAGACTCGACAACCTCTCCATCGCGCAACAGTTGAGTTTCCGAAAGGCTTGTCAATCCACTTCCGCCGAAAGTTCGTTCCGGATTATTGAACGACACCGATGCCTTTGGAGCTCCCGAGGCATCAGTCACGGCCTTCAATCCGGATACTCCTGCCGGTGCGCCTGCCGATGGGATGTCGAAATCTACCGAAAGTCCGGCGAGGCGAGAGTCTGTGCCTAGAAAACCGACCTGGCTTGTAGCAGCTGTGGTCGGGTCAATCACACATATATCAGATAGCAAGCTGCTATAGTCTGCGGCCCAGAATATCATGCCCGACATAGGGTCATAATCCATAGTCTGTAGACGTGCAGCCGGCATACGGCCTGTGCTTCCAATTTCAGTTGCCTCGAAATCATTTTCCGGATCTATGCGCAGAAGCGTTCCACCATTATTTACAACATAAAGATTACCATCAAGGTCAGCGGTGAGAGTAAGATATGTCGGATTGTTGATTGCTCCTGAGGGCCAATCTATGAATTGCTTCACTTGCGTGGCCACACCCGTGGCCATATCGATTGCATATAAGCCTGAATATTCGAACTGCAATGCTGTAAGGAAATCGTCAGTATAAAATTCACGCGATAAACCGTATAGCACACCATGTTTCCAATCATAAGCCATATCATTGAAGATGAAAGCCTTTTTCGACCAATCAGCTATGTCGGTTACTTCACCGGTCTTCGGGTCCACTTTTGAGAGGGCAAGGGGATCCATGGTACTGTTGGCGGCATCATCGTGAAAACGATAGAAGAAGTAACCCTGAGGGGTCATTGCTCCTGCAAAGGCCTTATCTTTGATGGCAGCTATTGAAGACAACATTTGCGGACGCTGCAAGTTTAGCGAGACAAGACCGAGAGGTATGTTGCCACGGTCGCGCACCACCCAGGCGTGAGCAGGGGTACTGGCCACGGCCGGAGCCACTTTCTGCTTCGGCCCTCCATGCATACGTTTCACACCCGACTGTGTCATATGTTGCGGCAACGTTACCGCAGCTCCCGACAACAACAGTCCCGCCGCCCCAAAGGCCGCCAAAATAAGTGGACTCTTTTTCATAACTTAAGTATTATTGTTGAAAAAATTTACTGAAATTTAATTTTTAATAAATTTCAGCCTTGAATTAATCAAAATATCTTATCAAATGCAAATATAAACAAAAATAATCAAAAACATTAAAAAAAAGAAATTAAATGGAAAGGCGATTCTCCAAATCGCCAGCAATATGGAACGGCGATTTCCAAATCGCCAAAACATGGAACG
>CAJUIJ010000076.1 GCA_910586175.1 uncultured Muribaculaceae bacterium
GTGCATGTATGCTGACTGCATTATTGGGAATGGCGTGGGGGCAAAAGGGGCACGACACTGTGGCCTATATTGCTGAATGCCATCTTACTCCCGAGGCAAAGAGGGCAGCTGAAGAACTGCTCGACGGCAAGTCGATAGTCTACTATTCCAATTGGCTTGATAACGCATCGCACACGCCGGAATATTCATACTCAAAGACATGGCACTATAAGAACATAGATGCAGATGAGTCGTTTGAGAATGCACGTCAGGCGAAAGATGGAGACATCGTGAAAGCTCTCGATGAGCAGATAGCAATACTTTCTGACAAGTCGCAAAGCAAGAAAAAGCGCTCGCTGGCACTCAAAATGGTGGTGCATTTCTTAGGAGATATACATCAGCCCATGCATATGGGACATTATTCAGACCGAGGCGGCAACTCTCACTTCGTGTACTACTTCCGCAACGGCACCAACCTGCACACCGTGTGGGACAGCAAACTTGTGGAATCTGGTCATAAATGGTCTTATACAGAATGGCAACAGCAGATAGACCGTGCCACTCCTGCTGAGGAGGCCGAGATATTGCGCCTTACCACCCCTAAGGAATGGGGCAAACAGACATATGAAATCTGCAAGGAAGTATACAAAAAGACACCGATTGACACCAATATAGAATACAACTATATAGCCGAATGGACACCGGTAGTGGAGCAGCAATTCCTGCGCGGAGGCCTGAGGCTTGCCAAGGTGCTTAACGAAGCGCTAACCACAAAATGACAAACAAATATCCTCGACTCAACCTGCCACCGGTAGAATTGCGCATGCGCGAAAGTCAGGGAGAAGTGAAAGTCTTCGATACACTGCGCTCAAAATGGGTAACACTCACACCTGAAGAGTGGGTAAGACAGCACTTTGCTTCATGGCTTCAAAGCGAATACGGTTACCCGGCTTCTCTCATGGCCAACGAAATAGGCATAGAGGTCAACGGTACACGCAAGCGTTGCGACACTGTAGTGTTCACGCGAGAAGGGTCTCCCCGCATCATTGTTGAGTATAAAGCACCCGACATAAAGATAACTCAGGCTGTATTCGACCAGATAGTGCGCTACAACATGACTCTTCATGCAGATTATCTCATAGTAAGCAATGGACTTAACCATTATTGCTGCAAGATAGATTACTCAGCAGGCAATTACAATTTCATACCCCAAATACCTAATTATTCATCCACACTCGGAGGATGTGAAAACTAACGTGGAGAACAACATATATAAATATCTGGACGAACTGAATCCACAACAGCGGGCAGCTGTGGAATATTGTGATGGGCCTTCGCTTGTGATAGCGGGCGCAGGTTCGGGCAAGACGCGGGTGCTGACCTATAAAATCATGCACCTCATCAGACTTGGCATAGAGCCATACCGCATACTCGCACTTACATTCACCAACAAGGCAGCCCGCGAAATGAAGGAGAGAATATCAAAGGTGGTCGGTGAGAAAATAGCCTCAAAAATACGTATGGGCACATTTCACTCCGTTTACCTCCGTATGCTGCGTGCTCATGCTGACCGTCTTGGCTTCAACAGCAACTTCACAATCTACGACACCACAGACTCCCGTTCGCTGATAAAACAGATAATCAAAGAACTTGGACTCGATGAGAAGCAATACAAACCGGCGTCGGTGGCCTCGCAGATATCGAACGCCAAGAATGCCATGATGACACCGGAGCAATATCGCGCAGAGTATTACGATACTGACCGAAAAGCCAAAAGACCGTTGATGTCGGAGATATTCGCGAGATATGTGGCGCGTTGCCGCATGGCCAACGCCCTGGACTTTGACGACATACTCTTTCATATGAACACACTGCTGCGCGACAATCCGGACGTGCTTCACCACTATCAGGAATATTTCAAATATATTCTTGTAGATGAGTATCAAGACACCAACTTCGCCCAGCATGTGTCGGTGTCTATGCTCGCCAAGCCGGACCTGAAACTATGTGTGGTGGGAGATGATGCCCAGAGCATATACTCATTCAGAGGAGCCAATATCGCCAATATCATCAACCTTGAAAAATCGTATCCCGGATTACGCACGTTCAAGCTTGAACGAAATTACAGGTCCACCCAGAATATAGTCAACGCCGCCGGGAGCCTCATCGAAAAGAACCGGCGCCAGCTCAAGAAGCAGGTATATTCAGAAAACGAGAAAGGAGCGCCAGTAAATATAATCCGCACATACAGCGACCTTGAGGAGGCCTATGTGGTTTCGACCGATATCAATGCCACAAAGCTTAAGGAGCATGACTCATATGATGAATACGCAGTGCTCTATCGCACCAATGCCCAGAGCCGCGTGATTGAGGAAGCGTTGCGCAAGCGTAACATCGGATACAGGATAGTAGGCGGAACTGCTTTCTACCAACGCAAGGAGATAAAGGATGTAATAGGTTATTTCCGCGTGGCCATCAATCCTGATGACGATGAGGCGATGCGCCGTATCATAAACTTCCCGGCCAGAGGAATCGGCGACACTACAGTCAAGAAACTTCAGGCTGCCGCAAATGCCGCATCGTGCAGCCTTTGGGGAGTCATTGACAACCTCGATACCATCAATGCCGATTTAAACTCCGGGGCAATAAAAAAACTTAACGCCTTCGCAACGATGATTCGCGAGTTTATAGCCGATAACGAAAAATCGAATGCCTATGAACTCGGTCAACTCATCTACAACCGCACCGGCATACTTTTGCTTTATGCCAATGACAATTCGCCTGAGAATATATCAAGACAGGAAAACATGGCCGAGATGCTCACCGGACTCAAAGACTTTGTGGAGATGCGTCGCGAGGGTGGCGAAGGAGACGTTAACATGGCGGCTTTCCTTTCTGAAGTCTCGCTTGCCACCGATGCTGATGAGAAAGACAAGACCGATGAGCCGAAAGTGACCTTGATGACAGTGCATGCCGCAAAGGGACTCGAATTCAAACATGTATACATTGTAGGAGCCGAAGAGGAGCTATTCCCTTCTGCAATGGCCATGAACTCGCTGGCCGAGATAGAAGAGGAACGACGACTTATGTATGTGGCCATAACGAGAGCCAAGAAGAGATGCACAATCACATATGCTAAGTCTCGCTTCCGCAACGGCCAGACCAAGATGTCATCTCCTTCACGCTTCCTGGCCGACATCGACTCTATGTATGTGAACCGTGAGGAATCAGGAGGGAAGTCTTCCTCTCCGAGATCGGAAACACCCTTCATCAATCCGGTGGCGAACTATAACCGATATGGAGCAGCAAGCAGCTATGGGCAAAATGACTCTCTTAACGAAGGCAACCCGTTGCACTTGGCCACGTCATCACGCCATCGCATGGTCAAAATCAAGGAGACAGCCGCAGGTGCCGACAAACCTCAGCATTGCGCCGACTCACTGAAAGCCGGAATGAAAATAGAGCATTCCAAGTTTGGCAAAGGGGTGATTGCGAAGACAGGCAACATCAGCGGCGAACCAAGCATAACCGTCGTATTTGACAATGTAGGCACTAAAAACCTGCTACTCCGCTACGCCAAATTCAACATCTTAGGCTGAGATGAAAGTGAAAGGCCGCATTAAAATGTCAAGAGTAAAACAAGCAAGTTAACATCAAAGTTATGTAGCCAGCACACTTCATAACTTATCAATCATTACATAGCACTTATATAAAATGCAGACACCATATTATATAGTATATGAAGAAAAGCTTCGTGCCAACATGGAAAAACTGAGCCGTGTGGCACGTGAGGCAGACGTAAAAATCATAATGGCATTCAAGGCCAACGCGCTCTGGAAGACATTTCCTATCATAGCGGAGTATTTCACGGCCTCCACAGCCAGTTCACTCAACGAGATGAAGCTCTCACTCGAACATCTGGGACACGATGTGCATGCATACTGCCCGGTTTATACCGAGCATAGTTTTCCGGAATTTCTGAAGGGTTGTTCTCACATCACTTTCAACTCACTGTCTCAATTCCGCAGGTTTAAACCGGCCATGGAATCGTATGAGAAAGAGACTGGCAAACATGTGTCGGCAGGACTACGTGTCAACCCTCATTGCAGCGTAATCGAAACCGACATATATAATCCCTGTATGCCCGGCTCTCGGTTTGGCGAGAACCCGACACACCTTACCGAGGGACTTCCCGATGGAATAGAAGGATTGCACTTCCATGCCCTCTGCGAGTCATCGAGCCAAGATTTACAGGCAGTGCTTGAAGCTTTTGAGCAAGAATACGGCCATCTTCTTGGATCCGTGAAATGGCTGAACATGGGTGGAGGTCATCTAATCACCCGCAAAGACTATGACACAGCACTCTTCGTGAAACTGATGCAAGAGCTTCACCAGCGCTATCCTCACCTTCAGCTCATCATCGAGCCCGGAAGTGCATTTACATGGCAAACCGGAGACCTGGTGACAGAAGTTCTCGATGTGGTGGAAGATTCAGGCATAAAGACTGCCATAATCGATGCCTCCTTCGCATGTCACATGCCGGACTGCCTTGAAATGCCCTACAAGCCGGCAATTGAGGAAGCTCTCCCCGATGAATCTGAACAAGGACTACCCTACCGCCTTGGCGGCAACTCCTGCTTGAGCGGGGACTTTGTGGGAGACTGGAAATTCGAGTGCGAACTAAAGCCCGGAGACCGCTTAACGCTCAAAGACATGAACCACTACACTACAGTAAAGACAAACATGTTCAACGGCATACAGCACCCATCCATCTGGCTTAAACCGACAGAGGGGGATGCGGTGCTGCTTCGCGAATTTACCTACGAAGACTATCGCAGCAGAATGGACTGATAAACCGCAGACCCCGCGCCCACTATTTTTTGAGATAATGGTGCATTAACATAAAATTATATTTTTACGCCATCTTTTGCAACAAAAGATGGCGTAATGTTTTCCAGAAATATTTTTAATAATTTGATATACAATTATATAAAAATATTAGATGCATTAAATGTTATCCAAAATAAAAATTTTTAATATAATTTTAACATGCAAAAGTATTGCAAATGAAACAATTTATTCTTAATTTTGCAATCGTTTTCGGGCAGCTTCACGAGCATATGTAGCAGTGCGGAGACGATAAATCTGAAACATAAAAACATAGTAAAAACAGGCCCTCATGATACAGACAGTAGTCAAGCGCGACGGACGCGTGGTAGGATACAACGAAGAAAAAATCAAGGCAGCTATCCGTAAGGCTATGCTCAGCACCGATATAGGAGAGGATGAAGCACTGATACAGAAAATCGCCGACCGCATCGGCATGACCGGCAACGCCCGCATGACTGTTGAAGAGATTCAGGACAAGGTGGAGATAGAGTTGATGAAATCGGCTCGAAAGGATGTTGCGAAGCGTTATATCGCCTATCGCGACCAGCGCAGCATAGCGCGACGCGCCAAGACACGCGACATTTTTCTTGAAATCATCGAGGCCAAAAATAATGACGTGACCCGCGAGAACGCCAACATGAACACCGATTCGCCGGCGGGCATGATGATGAAATTTGCAAGTGAGACTACAAAGCCATTTGTAGACGATTATCTTCTCACAGCAGCGGTAAAACAGGCCGTGAAGAATAATTATCTTCATATTCACGACAAAGACTACTACCCTACCAAATCGCTGACATGCGTGCAGCATCCTCTTGACCGCATACTTGAACATGGTTTTGTGGCCGGACACGGCGAATCCCGGCCGGCAAAACGCATCGAGACAGCAAGCGTAATAGCCTGCATATCGCTCGAGACAGCGCAGAACGAGATGCACGGAGGGCAAGCCATACCGGCGTTTGACTTCTACCTTGCCCCGTTTGTGCGAAAATCATTTGTGGAGGAAGTCAAGAACCTCGAGCAATTGACAGGCCAAGATTTGAGTCACTTATATAATGCAGATTTAAAAGACTACTTACGTAAGGATCTTGACGGCCTGGAAGGAGAAGAGCGTCTGCTTCAGCATGCCATCAATAAGACAGTTGGCAGAGTGCACCAGTCAATGGAAGCATTCATTCACAACATGAACACCATACATTCACGCGGGGGTAACCAGGTAGTATTCAGTTCTATAAATTATGGCACTGACACATCGGCAGAAGGACGCTGCGTGATACGTGAACTCCTTCTTTCCACATATGAGGGTGTTGGCAATGGAGCCACTGCGATATTCCCTATTCAGATATGGAAAAAGAAGAGAGGCGTGAGCTATCTTCCCGAAGATCCCAACTACGACCTATACGAACTTGCGTGTAAGGTGACGGCACGCAGATTCTTCCCCAACTTCCTGAATCTCGATGCCACATTCAACCGCAGTGAAGCATGGAGAGCAGATGACCCCAAGCGATACGAGCATGAGGTGGCCACTATGGGATGTCGCACACGCGTGTTTGAAAACAGATATGGAGAGAAGACATCAGTAGGTCGTGGCAACATATCGTTCAGCACAATCAACATAGTTCGTCTGGCGATTGAGGTATCCAACATCAAGGATAAAGAGGAGCGAATAGCACGATTTTTTGAGAAATTTGATGATATACTCGACCTGACAGCACGTCAGCTTAACGAACGTTTCAACTTCCAGAAGACAGCCTTGGCCAAGCAATTCCCGCTTGTAATGAGCGTACTTTGGAATGGAAGCGACAAACTCGATCGTAACGGCACGATCGAGAGCGTAATTAACCAAGGCACGCTTGGTATAGGCTTCATAGGTCTTGCCGAATGCCTTATAGCCTTGGTGGGCAAGCATCATGGCGAAAGCGAGGAAGCTCAGGAACTCGGACTCAAGATAGTAAGTCACATGCGCAGCCGTGTGAATGACTATTGTGAGCAATATGGACACAACTATTCAGTGCTTGCCACTCCGGCAGAAGGATTGTCCGGAAAATTCACAAAGAAAGATCGTCAGACATTTGGAATTATACCCGGGGTCACCGATAAGGATTATTATACCAACTCCAACCATGTGCCAGTATACTACCACTGTTCGCCGCGCCATAAGGCAAAGATAGAGGCTCCATATCACGAGCTTACACGTGGAGGTCATATATTCTACGTAGAGATAGATGGCGATGCAACCCACAATGAAAAATCAATCATGCAGATCGTTGACATGATGGATCAATATAACATGGGGTATGGATCGGTAAACCACAACCGCAACCATTGCCCGAACTGCGGCTATGAGAACGCAGAGAAGAATGTAGAGCATTGCCCAAAATGTGGAGCCAAGTTCGAAACAATACAGCGCATCACCGGCTATCTTGTAGGCACAACAGACCGATGGAACTCCGGTAAGCTCGCTGAGCTCAATGACCGCATAGTACACAAATGACTATACGTGTGCTTGACATAATACGGGGCACTACTGTGGATGGCCCTGGCTTCCGGACATCCATCTATTTGGCCGGTTGTGCACATCACTGTCCAGGCTGCCACAATACTCAATCTTGGGATTTTGAAGCCGGACAAGAAATGAGCATCGATGAGATTATGGAAATAGTCAAGGAGGAGGAATTCGATGTTACATTGTCAGGCGGTGACCCGATGTATCAGCCGAATGCAGTAGCCGAGCTCGCCGCACGTATACGGGAACTCGGTCACACAGTGTGGGTATATACCGGATTCACATGGGAACAGATACAAGACGATCCTCGTCTTATCGACGCACTTAAAGATGTGGAGGCTATAGTAGAAGGTCCTTTTATTGAGTCAAAAAAAGATCCGGATCTGCTGTTTAGAGGCTCCTCCAATCAAAGAATCATATATTTATAAAAACTGCTGCTGAAAAGAAATAGACAACAACAATAAGGCTTGTTTTGAAATTTACTCAAAACAAGCCTTATGTTATATTATGAAATGTCTTAGAGGCGTTTCACTTCATCTACACCCTCTATTGCGGAGATATGCTGCATTATTGTTTGCAATTCCTCAAACCCATGCACGGTAAATGATATACGCAATGTCACTATGTTGTCGATTGTTTCCGTGTTGATTGCGTCTATGGCGAGATGCAGTTTGTTAGAAATACAGTCTACTAAATCGACAAACAGGTGATAACGGTCCACTGCCTTAATCTGAATCTCCACGGGGTATAGCGTATCATCCGGCTCGAAATTTACCGATACAATACTGTCGCCCCACTGAGACGCCAAGCGAATAGCCAAAGGACAGTCGCGCTTATGGAGTGTGATTTTACCGTCATCGTTTTTGAATCCTATAACCTCCTCACCGGGCATCGGCTTGCACTCTGGACATCGATCATAGCGTGGCTTCTTCAAAGATTTCAGATAATTCCCAATTTCCTTTTTCGCCTTGTAAGTGACAGCGGCATCAAGCCAATCAGGTTTAGGATGGGCTTCCGGGTCAGTGAATATTTCCACCACGTCTCCGCGTCTCAACTGCGATTTGATTGAAGACAAGAAACCGTTGACACGCGCATATTTAGCCTTCTCACCAAGCGGCGTGCCAAGTTCGTAAGCAAAATCAATAACTGTAGCCTTCTGAGGAAGTACCACTTCCCTTCCTCTTGGAGTGAAAGTCATAATATCGTCATTGTAAAATGACGACACCACCTTGTCGATATATCCAGATGACTGGCTTTGCTTGGCGATATCCTTAAGAATGAATCTGAACTTGTCGATCCAACGCACGATGCTGTCTTCAGAACGGTCAGCCACACAACCAAGTCGTGAATTGAGTACCATGCGCTCGCTACTGATATGCACTTCTTGCCATCGGCCGAAGTCAGCAAGCAGCTTAACGTGGAAGCTCTGATAACCATTCTCCTTGGGTGTATCGATATAGTTGGATATGCCACCCGGTTTCTCACGGAATCTGTCGGTCAGCACTGAATAGATGCGCAAAGCCATATCCTTCTCGGAAATGCCGGGTTCGTTGCGATACACAATCTCTGTGAAATGCCGGTATTTCAGATGATTGAAATCATCACCATATTTATGCATTTTTCGCCATACGCTATAAGGATGACGATAGTCCACATGCACATATACTGAGAAGCCGGCATTCTCAAGCGTAGCGAGAATCTCCTCAACAAATTTCTCAAGCCTTGCTTTCTGAGCCTTTCGGTCACGCTCTATCAGATATTCAAGTTCAGAGAACTCATGAGGGCAGCGAAATCTGAAACTCAGATTTTCGAGCTCCGTCTTCACATTGTACAAACCGAGACGGTTGGCAAGAGGAGCATAGAAATAATCAGTCTCACCCGCAATTTTCATCTGCTTATCGGCGGGCATCGATGAGAGAGTGCGCATGTTATGAAGACGGTCAGCAAGCTAAATGAGCAGAGCCCTTATGTCATATTGCACGGAGTTTAGCATCTGCCGATAATTATCGACCTGCTTCGACTCCACATAAGTGTTTTTCTTTTTCTTGGTAACCACATCTACGAGAAAAGCCACATCATCGCCGAAACGTTCTCTGATATCCTCAATTGTATAAGGTGTATCTTCTACCACGTCATGAAGAAAGGCAGCCATCACCACATTTGCCTCCATCATCAGTTCCTCAGCAACGATAGTCGCCACTGCGATCGGATGCAATATATAAGGTTCGCCGGTTTTGCGCTTCTGCGGTGCATGTGCCATTGCGGCAAACTCGAAAGCCTCGCGAATACGATGAAGATCATCCGATGATACACGTTGGCTCATGCAGTCAAACACGCGGCCGGCTCTCTCCTTGATAATAGAATCATATGATGTGGTTTGTTCCATATGCATCTCCCTTCAATACAATGTTTCTTATAGACCTTCTCAAATCAATTATGATACAGGTTAGGAAACGTAACTAACAAATGCAAATATACACATAAATCATCTAAAAATCCAAATTTAGCGGCATTGAAAAAAATAAATTTGGGTGGGTTGTGAGTTTTTTGTAATTTTGCGCCATGAAAATAGGGTTTGACAATGAAAAATATCTCCGCATTCAGTCGGAGCATATCAAAGAGCGCATAGCTCATTTTGGTAACAAGCTTTACCTCGAATTAGGAGGCAAGCTATTTGACGACTATCACGCGAGCAGAGTTCTTCCGGGTTTTGAGCCAGACAGCAAGTTGCGCATGTTGAGTCAGCTTCGCGACCAACTTGAGATAGTTATTGTGATAAGCGCCAAGGACATTGAAAAAAACAAGGTGCGCAATGACCTTGGAATCACCTACGACATGGATGTAATACGCTTGCGCGATGAGTTCATGAAACGTGGTTTTATGGTAGGTTCGGTTGTAGTGACACACTATAACCGGCAAAGCAGTGCGGATGCATTCAGAGAACGACTTGAGCGCATGGGCATAAAGTCTTACTGCCATTACACAATCGAGGGCTATCCAACCAACGTTTCATTGATTGACTCTGACGAGGGTTTTGGCAAAAATGATTATGTGGAAACAACACGTCCGCTTGTGGTTATAACTGCGCCTGGCCCCGGCAGCGGCAAGATGGCCGTATGCTTAAGCCAGCTTTATAATGAGCACAAGCGTGGTATCGAGGCAGGATATGCAAAGTTCGAGACCTTCCCTGTTTGGAATCTTCCGTTGAAGCATCCTGTCAACATCGCATATGAGGCAGCTACTGCCGACCTTAATGATGTCAACATGATTGACCCATTTCATCTCGAGGCATATGGTGAGACCGCAATAAATTACAATCGCGATATAGAGATATTTCCGGTTCTCGATGCTCTTTTCGAGGGTATCTACGGTCATAATCCCTACAAATCACCTACTGACATGGGTGTCAATATGGTGGGTTATTGCATTAGTGACAATGATGTGTGTTGCGAGGCTTCCCGTCAGGAAATAATTCGACGTTACTTCACTGCACTAAACCGATTTGCACAGGCGCAAAACAGTGACAGTGAGGTCAACAAGATCGCGCTCCTTTTCAAGCAAGCCAATATCGACATTGCATATCGCAAGACTGTATCGGCAGCTCGCAGTCGCGCGGCAATGACAGAAGTACCTTGCTCGGCAATAGAGCTTTCCGACGGTACTATAATCACAGCCAAGTCTTCACCCCTATTGGGGCCAAGCGCGGCTTTGTTGCTCAATGCAACCAAGCATCTTGCAGGCATCGATCACAGTGTTAAGCTGATTCCTCAGGAATTTATCGAGCCGATTCAGCAAATGAAACTGGAGTGGCTTCGCGGACGTAACCCTCGGCTTCATACCGATGAGGTGCTTGTGACACTTGCAGTGTTGAGTCGCCACAACGAGGAATGCCGCCGCGCCCTTGAGCAACTGCCACAGCTGCAAGGATGCCAAGTGCATAGCACAGTGATGCTCGGAGAGGTGGACCATAAGATTTTCAAGAAACTTGGAGTCGGTCTTACATGCGACCCAGCAC
>CAJUIJ010000077.1 GCA_910586175.1 uncultured Muribaculaceae bacterium
TCAACAAAATGATAGTATATAGTGGAATCCGGATGGGCTGCGCGCGAGCGTGGCCCATCCTCTTGTTTTACAAATGTTTATTATATTTGACTTCGTATCGCGCTTTGATTATGCAGGGGGGCTTGTTGACTCGCGGTGCTCGGGAGATGGTGCGCAACTTTATGCTATAATATTTTGTTTTAAATTTAGTTATAAGTTATGGTGTTTTATTCAAAATGCACATTGATTGCTGTTGTTTTTTCATTGTCGCTAAATAAATCACTTACATATACCCCAAAATTCGGTCATCTTAAAGTCATGCAAAAATTCACTAAAATTGTCGCTACCGTTTCCGACAAACGTTGCGATGTAGAGTTTATAAAGGAGCTCGCTGCTGCGGGTGTCAATGTGGTGCGTATGAATTCGGCTCATCTTGATTATGAGGGATTCAGCAAAATCATCAGCAATGTCAGAGCTGCATCAGCTTCGCTTGCCGTAATGCTCGACACGAAGGGTCCGGAGATTCGCACCACCGTGACTACCGATGGTGAGCCTATATCGTTCACTACCGGTCATGTGGTGCAAATCGTGGGTGATGCGGAGGGATTGACATCTCCCGACCGAATATGTGTCAATTATGCCAATATTGCACAGGTGTTGCGTGCCGGCGACCGCCTTCTCATAGATGATGGAGAGGTGGAGTTTGCAGTGACTTCGGTGAGAAATGGCGTGGTGATGGCTGTTGCTGAGAATGATGGTATGCTCGGTTCGCGCAAGAGTGTGAACCTGCCGGGCGTAAGTATTGATTTGCCTGCCGTGACCGAACGCGACCGCCGCAACATAGGTTTCGGAGTGAAGCTTGGCGTTGATTTCATCGCGCATTCGTTTGTGCGTTCTGCTGCCGATGTCAAGGAGGTGCAGGATATTCTTGACAGCCTAGGGGCCGATACAAAGATTATATCTAAGATTGAGAATCAGGAAGGTATTGATAATTTCGATGAAATTTTGTCGGCATCTTACGGCATCATGGTAGCGCGTGGCGACCTTGGCATCGAGGTTGCGGCAGAACGCATACCCGGAATACAGGCTATGATGATACATAAGTGCATCACTGCCCACAAGCCTGTGATTGTAGCCACTCAGATGCTTCACACCATGATTGAGCATCCGCGTCCCACACGTGCTGAGATTTCTGATGTAGCCAATGCGGTGTATCAGCGTGCCGACGCGATGATGCTTTCGGGCGAGACTGCATATGGCAAATATCCGATAGAGGCCGTGCGCACGATGACCAACGTTGCGAGGGAGGTTGAGTCATCTCTTCGTGAGAAGATGGATGTGCCGCCGCTTGTGGATCGTGACATCACTTCGTTTTTGGCTCATGAGGCTGTAATGTCGGAAAATAAGGTTAACACCAAGGCGATATTCACCGACGCTTATCGCGGGGTATCGGCGCGATTCATCGCATCGTTCAGAGGAAGCAACCCTACTTTTGCCATATGCCACAACCACGGAGTGATGCGGTGGCTGGCATTGAGCTACGGTGTGACTGCATACCTATATGGTGAAAACGGCAATTTCCGTCCCGGACATTCTGTTGAGGCAGTGAGACGCATAGTGGCAGACGGTCACCTTGGCATGAACGACCGCATAGCCTATCTGACCGGCAACAGCAGCGGTGCCCGCGCCTTGGAGATACTTACCCCTGCCGAGATACTTGAAGAGGGTAACGGTGAACTTTGAAGTAGCAAAACTTTAGACTAGTCACAAAAAAGGACTGGAAGATTTTCACTTCCAGTCCTTTTTTATTTATTTCAGGCGATTGGAAATCGCTTTTCCTTTATTTGTTTATTTCTGCTACCTCTACGTCGATTATATCTTCGGGGTTGTCGGTGAGCTGAAGGGCCGCGAGTTCCTCCTTGTTGGCCACGACGAGCTTCTGATATTCGCGCAGACCGGTACCGGCAGGAATCAGGTGACCGCAAATCACGTTCTCCTTCATGCCCTCGAGTGAGTCAGACTTGCCGTTGATGGCTGCCTCGTTGAGTACCTTGGTGGTTTCCTGGAACGATGCTGCCGACATGAAGCTTGAAGTCTGCAACGCAGCGCGGGTAATACCCTGGAGAATCTGACGTGAAGTTGCAGGAATAGCATCACGCACGGTCATAATCTTCATGTCCTTACGCTTCAGGGCGGAGTTCTCATCGCGAAGCTTACGCTGAGTGATAATCATACCGGCACGATAGTTTGTGCTGTCGCCGGCATCGGTGATATACTTCTTGCCCCAGATGTTATCGTTCTCCTCCATGAAGTCGCGCTTGTCAACAACCTGCTGCTCGAGGAAACGGGTGTCGCCCGGATCGATGATATTGACCTTGCGCATCATCTGACGCACAATCACCTCGAAGTGCTTGTCGTTGATCTTCACACCCTGCATGCGGTAGACATCCTGCACCTCATTCACGATATACTCCTGCACTGCAGTCGGACCCATGATGTTGAGGATATCCTCGGGAGTGATGGCACCGTCAGAGAGCGGAGTGCCGGCACGCACATAGTCGTTTTCCTGCACAAGTATCTGCTTCGAAAGAGGCACGAGATATTGCTTCTGCTGGCCGAGCTTGCTGGTTACGAAAATCTCACGATTACCACGTTTCAGCTTACCGATGGTAACTTCACCGTCGATTTCAGACACCACAGCCGGGTTGGACGGGTTGCGGGCCTCAAAGAGTTCAGTGACACGGGGAAGACCACCGGTGATGTCACCTGCACTGTTGCTTGCGCGTGGTATCTTCACGAACACCTCACCCGGTGTTAGCCTGTGACCCTCGTCGATAAGAAGATGTGCACCCACAGGGAGAGTGTATGTGCGGATCACCTCGCCATTGTTGTCGATGAGCTGTGCCGACGGCACTTTGAGCTTATCTTTAGACTCGATGATAATCTTCTCACGCAGGTTGGTACCCTCCTCGCTCTCCACACGATAGGTGATACCCTCTTCCACATTCTCGAACTTCACGGTACCACCTGCTTCCGCCACGATCACGGCGTTGAAGGGGTCCCATTCGCATATCATAGTGCCAGCCTCGACATTGGTGCCATCCTGACAATATAGGCGAGAACCGTAAGGTATGTTGGCTGTAAGGAGCACTATACCGGACTTTGGCTCAACGATACGCATTTCAGCCATACGGCCCACCACGATATCCACGCCATCCTTATCCTTGACAGTGCGGAGTTCGTCAATTTCGAGACGACCATCATGACGAGTTGTGACATCCTTCTTGGCAGCGACGTTACCTGCGACACCACCAACGTGGAATGTACGGAGTGTAAGCTGCGTACCCGGTTCACCGATCGACTGAGCGGCGATGACACCAACAGCCTCACCCTTCTGCACCATGCGGTGGTTAGAGAGGTTACGGCCATAGCACTTGGCGCATACACCCTTCTTGGACTCACAGGTGAGCACCGAACGAATCTCCACTGACTCAATAGGCGACTTCTCGATACGCTCAGCAGCAGCTTCGGTGATTTCCTCACCTGCATGCACGATTATATCATCAGGATTATAAGGATCGACCACATCATGCACCGACACACGACCGAGTATACGCTCTGACAAAGAAGCCACAACCTCCTCATTATTCTTAATCTCAGTGCAAACGAGACCACGCAGTGTGCCACAATCTTCCTCATTGATAATCACATCGTGAGCCACGTCTACAAGACGACGTGTAAGATAACCTGCGTCGGCAGTCTTAAGAGCGGTATCGGCAAGACCCTTACGAGCACCGTGAGTAGAGATAAAGTACTCAAGCACCGACAGACCCTCCTTGAAGTTTGCCAAGATAGGGTTCTCGATAATCTGACCACCCTCTGCACCGGCTTTCTGCGGTTTGGCCATAAGACCACGCATACCGGAGAGCTGACGAATCTGGTCTTTAGAACCACGGGCACCCGAGTCAAGCATCATGTATACAGAGTTGAAGCCCTGCTGGTCTTCCTGCATCTGCTTCATAAGCGTTGAAGCGAGACGGTCGTTGACATGTGTCCAGATATCAATGACCTGGTTGTAACGGTCGTTGGGTGTGATCATACCCATCTGGTAGTTCATCATCACCTCCTCAACCTGAGCATGACCTTCAGCCACATATTCAGCTTTCTCCTTCGGGATAATGACGTCTCCAAGGTTGAAGCTCAGACCGCCACGGAATGCCATCTTGTAACCGAGGTTCTTGATATCGTCGAGGAACTGTGCAGAACGAGTCACACCGCAAGCCTTGATAACGCTGCTGATGATGCCACGCAATGACTTCTTGGATATAATCTCATTGACATATCCGATTTCCTTAGGCACAAACTGATTGAAGAGCACACGTCCTACTGAAGTGTCCTTAAGGAGTTTCTTGACCGGCTTGCCATCTTCCATGTCGTCAACGAGGATTGTGACAGGAGCATGAAGAGTGACACGACCTTCATTATATGCAATCTCAGCCTCTTCAGGACCATAGAACACAGTGCCTTCACCCTTGTCGCCCTTGCGGAGCTTGGTGATATAGTAAAGACCGAGCACCATATCCTGCGACGGCACGGTGATAGGTGCGCCGTTGGCAGGGTTGAGGATGTTGTGAGCACCAAGCATGAGCATCTGAGCCTCAAGAATAGCCTCATTGCTGAGCGGGAGGTGGACAGCCATCTGGTCTCCGTCGAAGTCGGCATTGAATGCAGTACAAGCGAGCGGGTGCAACTGGATGGCCTTACCCTCAATCATGCGGGGCTGGAAGGCCTGAATACCGAGACGGTGCAGTGTCGGAGCACGGTTGAGCAACACAGGGTGACCCTTCATTACATGCTCGAGAATATCCCACACCACAGACTCCTTACGGTCTACAATCTTCTTTGCGCTCTTCACAGTCTTCACAATGCCGCGCTCTATGAGCTTGCGGATGATGAAAGGCTTATAGAGCTCGGCAGCCATCAGCTTGGGGATACCGCACTCATGCATCTTGAGCTCAGGGCCAACGACAATCACAGAACGTGCAGAATAGTCCACACGCTTACCGAGAAGGTTCTGACGGAAACGACCCTGCTTACCCTTGAGCGAGTCAGAGAGTGACTTAAGCGGACGGTTCACATCGCTCTTCACGGCAGAAGACTTGCGACTGTTGTCGAGCAGCGAGTCAACGGCCTCCTGAAGAAGACGCTTCTCATTGCGGAGAATCACCTCGGGAGCCTGAATCTCGATGAGGCGTTTAAGACGGTTATTACGTATAATGACACGACGATAGAGGTCGTTGAGGTCGGAAGTAGCGAAGCGGCCACCATCGAGAGGCACGAGAGGACGAAGTTCAGGCGGAATTACCGGCACTGCACGGAGCACCATCCATTCAGGCTTGTTCTTACCGGCAGATGCGATAAACGAGTTGACCACCTGAAGGCGTTTCAGAGCCTCAGTCTTGCGCTGCTGCGAACCATCATTGTTGGCACGCTCGCGAAGCTCAGCCGCGAGGGCCACGAGGTCGATATCCTTAAGAAGGTCATAAATCGACTCAGCACCCATCTTGGCAATAAACTTGTTGGGGTCGGAATCATCGAGCATATCATTGCCCTCGGGCAGTGACTCAACAATCTTGAGATATTGCTCCTCACTGAGAAGCTCAAGCCTCTCAAGCTGGCGGGCAGGCTTGCCCGGCTCCACTTCAAACTCCATGTCGGTGGGGTTAATCACCACATAGCGTTCGTAATAGATTATATCTTCCAACTTCTTCGAGGGAATGCCGAGCAGGTAGCCTATCTTATTGGGCAAAGAGCGGAAGTACCAGATATGCGCCACCGGCACAACGAGCTCGATATGGCCCATGCGCTCACGGCGCACCTTCTTCTCAGTCACCTCCACGCCACAGCGGTCGCAGACGATGCCCTTATAACGGATGCGCTTATACTTGCCGCAATGACACTCATAGTCTTTGACGGGTCCGAAGATTTTCTCGCAGAAAAGACCGTCACGTTCCGGCTTGTAAGTACGGTAGTTAATGGTCTCAGGCTTGAGCACCTCGCCACTTGACTTCTCCTTGATTTCTTCGGGCGAAGCGAGGCCGATGGTAATCTTCGTGAAATTGCTTTTAATCTTATTATCTCTTCTAAAAGCCATATATATTCTCCTTGGTTGCTCCGCAGTCGCTTGGCCTCGCGACCAAGCGACATGCGGAAGGATGATTTGCTAAATGTGATTAATCGAGCGTGATGCTCAGGCCGAGGCCACGGAGCTCATGGAGGAGCACGTTGAGAGATTCGGGGATACCGGGGTTAGGCATGGGATCGCCCTTGACGATTGCCTCATAAGCCTTGCTACGGCCTACCACGTCGTCAGACTTGATGGTCAAAATCTCCTGAAGGATGTGGGCTGCACCGAATGCCTCGAGTGCCCAAACCTCCATCTCTCCGAAACGCTGACCACCGAACTGAGCCTTACCACCGAGCGGCTGCTGGGTGATGAGAGAATACGGGCCGATGGAACGGGCGTGCATCTTATCTTCAACCATGTGACCGAGCTTAAGCATGTATATCACACCCACAGTGGCGGGCTGGTCGAAGCGGTCGCCGGTGCCACCATCGAAGAGGTAAGTCTTACCGTAACGAGGTATACCGGCCTTGTCGGTCCATGCGTTGAGGTCATCGAGCGAGGCACCATCGAAAATCGGGGTAGCAAACTTCTCGCCGAGTTCACGTCCGGCCCATCCGAGCACAGTCTCGAAAATCTGACCGAGGTTCATACGCGAAGGCACACCAAGGGGGTTCAAGCATATATCTACAGGAGTTCCATCCTCGAGGAAGGGCATATCCTCCTGACGCACCACGCGCGACACGATACCCTTGTTACCGTGACGACCTGCCATCTTGTCACCTACACCGATCTTACGCTTCTTGGCAATGTAAACCTTCGCCATCTGAAGGATGCCAGAGGGAAGTTCATCACCGATGGTGATGTCGAGTTTCTTGCGACGCAGGCGGCTGTCGATTTCCTTCGACTTGCGCATGTAGTTGGTGATTAGCTCACCTACCATATTGTTGACGCGCTCGTCGGTGGTCCAATTGGAGATGTGCACGGTCTCGTAGTCAATATTGCCGAAGTTGACACCATCAAATGTACCGCCTTCAGGCACGATATCCGAACCGATATAATCTTTCACTCCGGCAGATGTCTGACCCTTCAGCAGAGTGGCCATCTTCTCTACCATAATGCCAAGCAGGTCCTCCTGCTTCTTTGCATATTCCTTCTCGAGTTCTTCAATCTCGGCGTTGGCAGAATTGCGTCCGGTGCGCTTCTTCACAGCCTTGGCAAAGAGGTTCCTGCCTATCACCACACCCTTGAGCGAGGGGGAAGCCTTTAGTGAAGCATCCTTAACATCACCGGCACGGTCGCCGAAGATGGCACGGAGCAACTTCTCCTCAGGTGTCGGGTCAGACTCACCCTTAGGTGTAATCTTACCGATCATTATATCACCGGGCACCACATATGCACCTACGCGGATAATACCCTGCTCATCGAGATCCTTGGTAGCATCCTCGCTGACGTTGGGGATATCGGAAGTGAGTTCTTCCGAACCACGCTTAGTCTCGCGAACGTCGAGTGTGTATTCATCTACGTGGATTGAAGTGAGGATATCCTCGCGCACCATGCGCTCGTTAAGCACGATTGCGTCCTCGTAGTTGTAACCCTTCCAGGGCATGAATGCCACTTTAAGGTTACGTCCAAGTGCGAGCTCACCATTCTCTGTGGAATAACCCTCAGTTAGAATATCACCCTTCTTGACACGCTGGCCCTTGTTGCATATAGGACGCAAGTCAATCGTGGTATTCTGGTTGGTGCGGCGGAACTTGGGAAGTTTGTATTCCTTAACGGCAGATTCAAACTGCACGAATTCCTCATCTTCAGTACGATCGTAGCGGATGCGGATTACGGTAGAGTCGACAAAATCGACCACACCTTCACCCTCGGCCATGACCTGAGTGCGCGAGTCGCGGATAAGCTGACCCTCAATGCCGGTTCCGACAATCGGGGCTTCGCTCCTGAGCAGAGGCACAGCCTGGCGCATCATGTTAGAACCCATCAAAGCACGGTTAGCGTCATCATGCTCGAGGAAGGGGATAAGAGATGCAGCGATAGATGCAATCTGAATCGGGGCCACATCCATGAGGTCAAGCTCGTTGGGGGCGACAATAGGGAAGTCTGCCTCATTGCGAGCCTTTACTTTCGGATTGATGAAAGTACCATCATCGTTGACCGGAGCATTACCCTGAGCGATGGTCTTTCCATCTTCCATCTCGGCAGTCATGTAAACCACATGCTCATTGTCGAGATCCACAACGCCGTTATCCACCTTGCGGTAAGGAGTCTCGATAAATCCGAGATTGTTAATCTTAGCGTAAACGCAAAGCGAGGAGATAAGACCGATGTTAGGACCTTCAGGAGTCTCGATAGGACATAGACGACCGTAATGGGTATAGTGCACGTCTCGCACCTCGAAGCCTGCACGGTCGCGCGAAAGACCGCCGGGACCAAGAGCCGACATACGGCGCTTGTGAGTAATCTCAGCAAGCGGATTCGTCTGGTCCATGAACTGCGAGAGAGCATTCGTGCCGAAGAATGTGTTGATGACGGCCGAGATGGTCTTCGCATTGATAAGGTCGATGGGCTTGAAGTCCTCATTGTCGCGCACATTCATCTTCTCGCGGATAGAGCGGGAGATACGTGCCAGACCAACGCCAAACTGGTTGTAAAGCTGCTCTCCCACTGTGCGCACACGACGGTTGCTCAAGTGGTCAATATCGTCAACCTCACTCTTGGCATTGATAAGTTCGATGAGATACTTGATAATGGCGATAATATCTTGCTGAGTGAGCGTCTTCACATCGATAGAAGTGTCAAGGTTGAGCTTCTTATTGATGCGGTAACGACCCACTTCACCGAGATCATATCTCTTTTCACTGAAGAAGAGACTCTGAATCACCTCACGCGCAGCCATCACATCCGGTGGATCGGCATTACGGAGCTGGCGATAGATATAAGTCACAGCCTCCTGCTCGCTGTTAGAGGGGTCCTTCTGCAGTGTGTTGAATATTATACTGTAATCAACAGCGCTGACATTCTCCTTCTCAAGAAGGATAGATTTAACACCGCTGTCGATGATTGCGTCAATATTATCTTCGCTGATTTCCTGGCCGCGCTCCACCACGATCTGGTTGCGCTCCACGGTCGTCACCTCACCGGTGTCGGGGTCAGCGAAATCTTCGGTCGTGGAAATCATGACACGACCTGCGAGCTTACGACCTATCACCTTTACGAGATTGGCACGGGTCACCTTAATCTCCTCGGCGAGGTCAAAAATCTCGATAATTTTCTTGTCAGATTCAAAACCGATGGCACGCAACAATGTAGTGACCGGAAGTTTCTTCTTACGGTCAATGTAAGCATACATCACATTGTTGATGTCAGTGGCAAACTCAATCCAGCTACCACGGAAAGGAATGATACGGGCAGAATAAAGCTTTGTGCCGTTAGCATGAACACTATTACCGAAGAAAACACCCGGTGAACGGTGAAGCTGAGACACAACGACACGCTCAGCACCATTGATGACAAAAGTGCCCTGCTCGGTCATATACGGAATCGGACCCAGGAAGACATTCTCAATAGTGGTGTCGAAATCTTCATGGTCGGGGTCAGTGCAGTAAAGCTTGAGTTTTGCCTTCAACGGAACACTATAAGTCAAACCACGTTCGAGACATTCGTCTATAGAATAGCGAGGCGGATCGATATAGTAGTCAAGGAACTCCAACACAAAATTGTTGCGAGTATCAGTGATCGGGAAATTCTCGGCAAACACCTTGTACAGTCCCTGATTTTTTCGTTGTTCGGGTGGCGTGTCAAGCTGCAGGAAATCCTTAAACGACTTCAACTGAACTTCGAGGAAGTCAGGGAAGGGCAACGGATTCTTAACAGACGCGAAATTAACACGCGGCTTATCGGTTGTATTTACTGACATTTGATGTAATTTAAATTCTATGGGCCTACTTCGCAATTCCAAAAATGAGAGCTTTAACCCAAATGGTCGGATGAACGTTATTAATACGCAACCGAGGGCAGTCACAAATCGGAAGGCCAAGGGAGCAAACACATAAATAGTGCCTAAAACAGCAAATATTCATTAAAAAATGAAAAAAAGTTTCAGGCAAATCCCCACATGCCTATTCCATGAGACTATCGTCACATTCATGGGCCACCGGGGGGAAAAGAAGATGCCTCTGCACCTTCTACGAGACGCAAACACCTCAAATACAGGCACAAGCGAATCTATCGAAGAGAGAATAAGAGTTGAAGAGAAGAGGAAAAAGAATAAACCCACAAAAGGTTAAGAACACAAAACAGTGTTCTTAACCTCTATAGTGGGTAAGGGATATCTTATTTGAGTTCTACCTCAGCACCAGCCTCTTCGAGCTGCTTCTTCAGGCCCTCAGCCTCAGCTTTGGGAAGACCTTCCTTAACAGTGCTGGGAGCACCGTCAACGAGTTCCTTAGCCTCCTTAAGGCCAAGACCTGTAAGTTCCTTGACGAGCTTAACAACAGCGAGCTTGCTTGCGCCGGCTGCCTTGAGCACTACGTCAAAGTTAGTTTTCTCCTCGGCAGCGGGAGCGCCGGCTGCGGGACCTGCTGCAACGGCCACAGCTGCAGCTGCGGGCTCGATGCCGTACTCATTCTTAAGGATCTCAGCGAGTTCGTTAACTTCTTTTACTGTAAGGTTAACAAGCTGTTCTGCAAATGCTTTCAAATCTGCCATTTTCGTATTGATTTTTTTTGATTTTTAGACTTTGATTATGCTTCTTTCTTGGAGAGAGTCTCGAGGATGCCATGAAGCTTGTTGGCACCGCTCTGAAGAGAGCTGATGACGTTCTTAGCAGGCGACTGCAGAAGAGCCACAACATCTGCGATAAGTTCGTTCTTGCTCTTGATGTTGGCGAGAGTCTCAAGACTTTCCTCACCCACATATACAGATTCCTCAACAAATGCTCCTTTGAGCATGGGGAGGGTGTCGTTATTGTCACGGAACTTTTTGATGAGCTTTGCGGGAGCATTACCGACGTTGCAGAGCAACAGAGTAGTCTCACCATGGAGCAAATCATAAAGGCCGGAATAGTCAACCTCGCTGGCTTCGAAAGCCTTCTTCAGGAGCGTGTTCTTGACGCAGAGCATCTTCACATCCGCACCGAAACATGCGCGACGCAAGTTGCTTGTCTTCTCGGCGTTGAGACCGGAGGTCTGCACAAGATATACAGCGCTGTAC
>CAJUIJ010000078.1:0-5937 GCA_910586175.1 uncultured Muribaculaceae bacterium
TAGTGAATTAGTCAATATGTTCACCATCATTTGTATAACAGAGAAAATGCCCCCGGCGGTGAGGTCGGGGGCGCGGTGAGCGTGATTAGTCGGCTGTCGGAGGGTCGGCAGCGTGTGCCTTGTCGTAGCGGTCGAAAGCCTCGCGTATGGCTTTCTCGATGTAGGGATTGCCGGTAAGAGCCGGGCGCTTCTCGTGGCATATAAGGCATGGCACAGTAGCCTTAGGGCGGAGTATGTTGGCGGTGGCGATAGCGTTGTAGATGCGCTGTGTTACCTCGATGCCGTCGGCATAGTAGTGAAAGGTGTACTCGGCTTTTGTTGTCTTATTTTCCATATCAGTATGTGGTAAGAAGTTAAACTTGTGGCTCGCAAGAGCCTTTTACACTGCCGTGCAAAGTGCGGCTGCAAGGCGCAGGGGTCAAGGGTTGACCGACAAAAATTTTCCAACGGCAAATTTTTTCGAGGCAATTCACCTGCCCTTGACGCGCCGGGGCCGTTTTAACTTTGCGGTGGAAAAGGTCGCCGTGCCACAGACGTATTGCCACATAGGAAAATCAGACAATGCCGCCGAGTGCCACGGATATGCCGGTGTCGTTGTAGGGGAACTTCTCACAGCCGATATAGAGGGTGTCGAAAGCGTCGGTGCCGTCGGTGCGGTGTTCGAGGCGGTCTTCCTCGGTTTCGGCGAGTTTTTCGCCGGCTTTGTCCTTGCGGAATCCGAGGCGTCCGCGGCTCACACCGGCGGCCTGTATCGCCAGTATCAGGTCGTCGTTGTTCTGACGGTTGAAAAACGGCATAAGCCGCTGTTTACCTGCGAAGCCCTGGTTTATGAGCAGGTATTTTTCATCGTGTCGCATCGGATTGCCGAGGTAGACATCTTCGACGCGCCAGCCGTGCCGCTCAAACTCGTGGATAATTACCCATCGAAAATCCTGGTCGTTGACGGCATAGTTGCCTCCCAAAGCTGTGCTGTCGTAGTAGAACACGACGGTCTTGTTTTGGTGTGAGGCATAGTAGGCGCAGAAGTCGGCGACAAGTTCGGGCAGTTTGCGCTCAAACTTCACATAAAAGGATTTTATGATGTTGAGCCGCTTGCCGGAGGGCTGCCCTGCCACAATCCAGTTTATGTTGGCGTTATAGTCCAAGCCTATGCAGATAGGCGCGAGAGGGTTCACGTCGGCGTCCGCTTTGCAGGTTATGAGGTTATGGGTTATAAGGTTATCGGCTTCCATAACCTTATCATCACATAAACTTTTGAAAGCCAAGTCAAGGCTTTCAAAGTCGGAGGCGTTATACTTATGCCGCTCGCGCATGGAGGAATAAAAACCGTCTTTGGCAATTCCGATCCTCTGACAAAGTATGGAGGTTTGGAAAGTCAAAGGGGTAAGGTCGCGCTTCATCTGCTTTATGTAGTTCTCGCCGAGAAGCTGCAAGTTCTCGATACTGGAGTATTCCTTATAATATACGGCCACGGAGCGCATCTGATTAAGGGCGCGGTCGAGGCGTCGCAGATGATTGCGCAGATACGAGGGTATTTCGGATTGGGTATTGCGTAGGGATTTTATGCGAGATTTGATGCGCCAAATCTCGTAGACGGTAGCCTCGATAGCGGCGATAAGGTCGGTGTCCATCTTCTCGCGGTAATGCAGGAACCACGAGCCGCGCTTTGTCTGCGGCATATCCGACAGTATCATAATGCTGTGGTTGAAGGAGTGGTGCCCGAAGTGCGATTTGATGCCGCCGTTGGCCGGGAGGGTTTCGTCTTTAAGTTTGTCGTAGTCGATAAACTTAGCCTCGTCGACGAGCAGCCACGACAGGGTGAGCGAGTTAGACGAGCCGGGGCGGTCTTGCGATATAATAATGGCGATGGAGCCGTTGTAGAACGATATGACGTGTTCGTAATCGTGCGGCTCGGTGATAGGCTTGGCAAAGGATTTCGGAGGTCTGCGCCCGACAACATAGTGAACTCCGTTTATGAAGCCCCAGCGTTTCCACGCGGCAAGCAGACCGGGCAGGGTGTTCGTAAGTCCGTGCTTGAAGGTAGGCACGACGATGCCGCCGGTAGAGCCTGGCATACGCTGCATATTTCGCAACACGAAAGGTGCTGCGATGCTGTCGGTCTTGCCCGTGCGCCGTCCGGCGACGATAACGGTAGTGTTCGCGCCTATAAGCTGCGTGAGGCGTTGAGGGCGGTTGAAGTAAATCTTGCGTGGCGCGGCGGTTTCCATAAAAATGATTAACTTTGCACAAAAGGATAAAAATGTTAGGGCTTTTTCTTCTATTGATGAGTGTACTCGTAGGCTACTGTGTCTATGGGCTATCGTTATATATAATGAGGAAAATCCGAGGGGAGGAAAGTTCCAATAAGACGGCAAGCATAATCATCGCGGTACTATCGGGATTGGGATTTTGCCAGTGGCTTATTGGGTACTGTCATTGAATAGCACATTTTCTTCGAGGTCTACTTCCTCGAAGTCCACATCATCAATATCTATCGTTTCGGCGCGGTATTTCTCCAGTAGCGCGTCAATCTTCTCCTGAAGATTTGGTATGGGCTTAATGCCGAGTACGGAAGGGTCGTCGGTGGCGGTGAAAGGCTGCGGAAGAAGCTGCTCCCACGGCACGGCCTGTTCGTCTTCGAGGTCGACGCGGTTGTACTTGGCATAGGCCGAGGCCGCGCGCTCCATAGTGCGCGTGTCCTTGCGTTTCTTCGCCATAGAGTATGTTTCGAGGAACATTTCATTGCTGCGCCAACGGTGCCAGTCGCGGCTCGCCGCCGACAGCGACGGAAGAAGCTGCTTAATTATGGCGAGGTCGGAGTAAGCGGTGAATTTCGAGAGGCGGTAGCGGTAAAGATGTTCCTCGACAAACTGGCGATCCTTTGCGTCGGGGTTGGCAATGACCCAGGCGTAAAGGTCGCGTATGCGCAGCACCCGAAGCACCATAGCGTCGGTATATAGCGCGTCCAGTTCCTCTTTGGCGGCAAAGAGAGAACGGCGGCATACTTCGAGCGTGTCGGGTTGTTTCTTACTCATCGTCTTCCATGTCAAGGAGGTTGTTGGCTGTGTTGACGAGCGCGAGGGGCGAGCCAACCTGTGCAAGCATCATTTCCTGTTGACGGAGCTTGACTTTGGAAATGGCCTTGCCCCGGTGGTAGCGGCGCGACACTTCGCTGTCGCGGTGGGCGATGGCGTTGCGGAGCACTTCGGGGGCGACGTCGAGGATTACAGCGATGTCGGAGATTTTGAGATATATGCTCGCGTATTTCTCGATGTCGGCAAGCTGCTGTTCGGTGAAGATGATGCTATCGGGGTTCATTTGTGGCTGTGAGGCGTTGGTTGAACAGGTCGTTGAGGGGTACGGAATGGTTCTCGATGATGTCGAGGACGGAGGCGTGGAGATTTGCGAAAATCTCCGGCGAGGTGGATATAAACGCGCTTTCGGCGCGGTTGCCACGGGTGAGGTTCTGCGAGGTAACGACAGCGACGGTGTCGCCACGGTCGGAGCGCACCAACAGGACTTTGGAATGGTTGTCGGCGAGAAAGGTTCTGTCGACAACCTGAACGATGAAGCTCCAAAGCTTTATGGTCTTGTTGGTGGCCTTGTGGTCGAGCACGAGGTTGAAGCGCGAGATTGGCCGCTTTTTCTTCAAGAAGAAAAGTCGGCGCAGAAATTCTTCGGATATGGAAAAGGATGTCTGCCATACCTCGGCGGTGCCGGTCTGTTCAAGAATCCACTCCAATATGTCGGCCACTTGTAGCGCGGAAGAAAGATACGCCTGAAAAGGCGCGTCTTTCAATGGCCGGAGGATTTCGGATATCGAGGCGGTGCGTTTCATTTATCGGTGTCGGGTCGGTATTGGTCGTAGCCCTGCCAGTTGGAGCGGTATTTCTTATCGAGGTCGATAAGCTCTTTGAGGAAGGGATAACGCTCGCTGTCGGGGCAAGTGGCGGTGTCGAGAGATAGGTTGCGGAGGCGCAGATGTACCTCGCGCATCCGGCGCAGCACGGAAAGGTTCTCGATATAGAGAGCCTGTATTTCGGGCGGCAGGGTGTCGTGGTCGGCACGGCGGCCACGGGGCGGTGTCACTTCGGATTCTCCGGCTTGCAGATTGTTGTCGGCGGCGATGGCATCGGCCTGTGCGTCCATCGCTCCTACTTGGGCGTGTGTAAGCTCGGCCACGCGGAAATCGTAATGCTTTTGCAGTTCGGTTTCGAGGCGCGGCATATCGGGCGCGGCAAGCAGATTCTTATACATATTGACACGGGCGGTCAACTGCAAAAACATCTTGCATCCGGCGGCATAGTCGCGGCTGTCGGGCCGCTCCCGGAGCCACGCGCCCAGTCTTTCGGTAAATTGATGGTTCATTTTTCGGCGGTAATTTTGTCTGATACAAAATTATTTCGCCCTGCATAGCCGATAAAAGACGCAAAATGAGTAACTTTGCGGATAAAGCCTCGTGCCATGCAAAAATATATCGCCGTAATATTCGCGTTGTTGCTCTCCGCTCTCACGTGTAGCGGCCAGTCTTTTCTCGCAAAATATCCCAAGCTGACAAAGAAAACTCTCCCGGAATTTTTCGAGGATTGGAAAGCCTATTCGGATTCAGTAAGAGATACGAATAAATGCAATGCCGATATATGCTATGTGGTGAATACTGCTGAAGTTGGTTTGACATCTCCTATAGTTAGAGCGTTGGAAGGCGATTTATCCCATTATGTAAAAAAGCCCCCGGTAAAGAAATATGGTATAATACCGCAGTATATTCCTGTTGAATATTATCCTATTGCGCCGACCCCTAACGATACACTGTTTTTTTCATGGGATTATGCCTCGCTATATGACAGTATCTTGGTTAAAGATACGATAACGCCTCTTTTGGGAAATAATGAGCTATATCTGACTAATAATATAAGCACTCGTTTAATGGAGTTTATAACAGGCTTAAATGTTGATAATGAAAGGCCGGGTAGATTTATGAACAAGAATATTAGAGCATTGCAAAAACATCTGCGCAGCTACAATGATGAGTACAATGGATGGGTGAATTTTAACGATTACCCCTATATTTGGAAAGTTCAAGCCACGGATGATTTTATAGTCTTACATATAAAGGCATCCAATTATACCGGCTATGAGCAATGGTATATTAAGAAAGACGGAGGATTCGAGGAAGTGCCGGGCATACATAATGCTTGGATAGAATAGCGTTGATTAAGCCTTGTTGTTGATAGCGGCGATAAAGACGAGGTTCTTGCCGGTAGGCTGAAAGAGCCGTTTCATCGAAAGCATCGTTTGGCCGGTGGTAACGAAATCATCGAAAACAATAATATTCTGCTCCGAGGGGCAGACATTCATTGTAAAGGTCGCGTTCACACGCTGTTTAGAGCGGCAGAGCGCGACATCTTCATAAAATGATATGCCGAGAATCGAGGCTATGCGGTCGGCGACAAGCGAAGCGAAGTTACGCTGAAGGTGTCGGCGTTTCGGGGTGGTGATTACAGCCCAGCCTCCTGCGGCGAGGTTCTTGCCGAGGACTTCGGCGACAAGCGCGGCGGTGGCCTCGGCAACTTTCGGTATCATGGCATCGTCGGCCTTGATCTCGGTCAAGGTCTTGCCGTAGACCGAGCGTTTCCATACGGCAAGAAAGAATAAGCCTGTGCGGTAGGCAAGCATCGGGCGGCTTTGGAAGTCGCAACGTGCGCCATCGCCGTGCGCCCAGTCGCGGCGGTTCTTTTCAGCGAAAAGATCCTTGCCGGATTGGGACGAGGATAAAACGGCGGCAGACGGCGTTTCCAAAATGGGCGGTTGAATCTCCGAGAGAACACCGCTCAAATCGACCGCACCGCTGCCGTCGTAAGGGTCGGCCATAGCTTACGCTGCTTTAGACGGATTTATGATGCCGTCCTCGGTAACGATTTCGCCGGAGTAGAAGGG
>CAJUIJ010000078.1:5947-8284 GCA_910586175.1 uncultured Muribaculaceae bacterium
GCACCTCGTCGGAAGCCTCGACGTTTATAGTCGTGGAAGTGGTGCCGGACGCGCCCTGTCCGTTGTCCTGGTTCACCGTGGTTTTGGTGAGCCACTTGTCGCAGCCGACAACGCGGTAGTTGTCGTTCATGTCCTGAACGATAAATACATTGTCGGAGTTGTTGAGATAGGCAGCGGCGGCGGAAGCCTCCGCGCCCACGCCCGGATGCACGGCCACGAGTTTGTTCAGTTGCGTCTGACTGGGTAGCTCGCCCTGCGGCTCGGAAGTAAGCTGCGACTTGTCGGGCAGTATGTCGATGTATTTCCACTTCGCATCGGCTTTGAGTGTGAAGTCGCCGAGGTATTTTGCGGAAATGGCGCGTATGCCGTTAGCGTCGCGCTCAAGCGTGGGCCACGCCACTATCTCGCTTTTGGCAAGATAGTAGATGCGGCGGCGCACACCGGCGTATTCGGGGGTGCCCTGGCACCACGCGAGCGATTTCTGTATGTTAAGACAGGAAGATGTAGCGGTAGCCATAGTTAAGCGGATTTGAGTTTAACGACTTTGAGGAAGCGGCGGTCGATGCTTCGGAACTGTGTGCCGAAGAACATCGCGGCGGCGATAGTCATGGCCCACGGCTCCCAACGCTTGACCTCCATCCGTGTGAGGTCGCTCATGTTGTCGTAGGCATAGAGCATATTCGAGCCGGGAGTGACTATATACTTGTCCGTACCGGCGAGGCAGTCGAGCGGCACGATGGTGGTCTTGTTGAAGCTGCCCTCGACAATGGGCTGCTCGTACTTCTTGTTGTACGGCACGGCATTGTGGGTGACAAGGTAGGCGTCGTTGTAAGCGTCGGCGAAGTCCGGGGCGCAGAACAGGAATTTGTGCTGCTTGCGCAGATGCGGGTCGCAGCTTCGCTCGACCTCCTTTGCCACGTCGACGGCGTTTGTGCCGTCGATGGCCTCGGTAAGCTCGATGAGGTTGTTCTTCGCCACGGAGATATTGCCCTCGGCCATCTCGCGGTCGAGGATTGTTCCCCAACCGTCGAACAGGTCGGCGGTGGTGTCGCCGTCGGGGTTGCGCCTCGCGGTGAAAAGAACCTCGTGCAGATGGTGTCCGAGCGAGCGCATGACGGCGGCGATTACGAGCCGCGCGGATGGGGCCTGCATCTGCGCGTCGCCGAGCGTGGCGGTGCCGCGGCCTAAAAGCGTCTGAATGATTTCCAGAGGCTCGAAGTCCTCGCGGACGTTGCCGAGATACGAGGTGATTTCGCGGTAGCCTACCTTCGTGGCCGACGCGCTGCGGCGGTCGCGGCGGTAAGGTGCGAACTGCCCCGCGCCCTCGACGGAGGGCAGCTTCGTGGGAGTGGTTACGCCGGGCATCCCCTGCATATATTTCAGGGCTTCCTCACAGGCGAAAAGCGGCATAAGGAGAAAGTCGCTTTTCCAAGTGACAGCCGCCCTTTCATAATCGGGGTCGGTGATTTGGATTGAATGGAGTAAGTCGGGCATAATGTACTTGAATTTTGGTTAATGATGGAGGAATGGCGGCTGTGAGCTTACGGCAGAAGGTCGTAGATCTCGCGGGCGCGGCGAACCGAGGCAGAGAAGGCGTCCATCGGATTTTCGGGCTTGTCGGGCTTGCCCTTGTCGTCGATGACAGCCGAGGTGGATTCGGCAGGCTTCTTCTCCAGTTCGGAGATACGCGCTTTGAGGGTGGAGATTTCGGTGTCTTTGGCTTTGAGGTCGGAGGCGTTGCCGGATAAGACCTTGTCGATTTTGGCAAGCTGCTCGACGGAGAAGGTAGCCGTGGCTTTGTCGCCGGAAAGCTCGACGGATTCGATGGCGAGCGCGGCGCAGAGTGCCGGGAGGATGATAGTTGACATTTCGGGTGTATTGGTTTGGTTAGAGATTTCGGGTGTCGCGGTGGCTCCTGGCCGGAACATGGCGGCGATGGCGGCGAAGAACTTGCCTATCGCGCTCTCGCGGTCGGCAACAGGCACGTTGGGGATAGGCATACCGGCTGCGGCCATAGCCGAGGCGGTGGCGTCGGTGAGTTTGGGGGCGGTGTCCTCCGGCTCGTCGGTTATTTCGTCGACAAATCCCCATTCGAGGGCTTCTTTGGCCGATAGCCAGCCGCCCACTTTCATAAGGTCGAGAAGTGCTTTGGGGTCTTTGCGGCATTTGGCGGCATACATGGCGGCCACTCCGGCATCGAGCTTGTCGAGGTCGGATTTCTGTTTTTCAAGGGCGGCGATGAGGTCGGCCATCTGGTCGGCGTTGAGGCTCGACCATTTGAAAAACTCGTTGGAGCATTTATGCACGAGGTACCAGGCGGCGGTGTCGATGCTTACG
>CAJUIJ010000078.1:8294-11295 GCA_910586175.1 uncultured Muribaculaceae bacterium
GTGGCAGCGGAGGCGTTCATGCCGACGAAATGCACCGACACGTCGCCGTGCCGCTTGAAGGCGGAGGAAATGGAGAGTGCGGTGGCGAGCGAGCCGCCTGTGCTGTCAATCAGCACATTCACAGGCTTGCCGGGGTTCTTGGCGAGTATGTAGTCCACATAATCGCGGTCGAAGTCGTAACCTCCGACAAAGCCTTTCAGATGTAGGTTGTATTGTGGCTGTGGCATGGCTTAATCTTGCTTTGCCACAAAAGTATATAGGTATATTAGCCGAGGAAAAGACGCGAAAAGTCGCAGAAATTTCGTAACTTTGTAATCGTTTTAAGAAATGGCAAGTAAACTGAAATACAATCTATATATAGATGAATGTGGCGATCACTATCTCGCCACATACGACCGTAATTTCCCTATATTTACCCTCTGCGGCATATTGGTGCCGGTCAAGAAAGTAAATACTTTCCAAGGTGCGGTCGATAAATTGAAACAGGAATTTTGGCAGACAACAGATGTAATACTTCATTCACGCGATATAAGGAAATGCGAGAAGCATTTTCAAATTTTGTTTGATGATGAAATCAAACAACGGTTTTATAAGCGTGTGAATGAATTGCTTGCACAACAAGGTATTTATGTTATCGTCTGCTGCTCGGTATTGAAAGAAAACTGCATCAGCAAACATGGTGTCGATGCCGACGTTTACGGCACAGCATTGAAATATGTGCTTCAACGAAGCATATTCTGTGTAGATGATATAGGCCCCGAAGGAGGCAAGATAAATATTATAGTAGAAAGGCGCGGTAAACGCGAAGATGCGGCATTGACAAACTATTATAACCGTCTGCGTGTAACCGGGATGCACTATGTAAGTCCTGAAAGATTGGCAGACCATATGGGGCATTTTGGATTCAGCGAGAAAAAAGAGAATGTGTTTGGTCTGCAAGTGGCGGATTTGATAGCCTACCCAATATCCCGCCACGTCCTTGCTCCCGAAAAGCCCAATCCTGCATTTGATGTAATAGCACCAAACATTTATGCAAGCGGCGGCAAACTGTTGGGATTGAAAATATTTCCCGATAAATGAAAAAAGGGTACTCATTAGAGAACCCTTTCCGACCGGGGACGCCCCAGCCCCTAAAATCGTTGCTTTCGCACTCGAAGTATTTCTTTGTGGGGAAACTACCCATTTGGTAATGCAAAATTAGCGATAATTTTCTTACCTACAAAATATCAACGCAAAATTTCGAGAAAAAGTTTGTTAACCGACTGAAAAAGGGCCGGCTTTCGCCGACCCTCGGAGGGATAGGAGGCTTTCAAGCCTTAATAGTGGCGGAACACATGGCCGTTATCCATGTAGTAGTCGCACATGAACAGGTCGCGGGCAAAGGCGGCATAGTCGAAGTAGGTAGCGAGGTTGCCCATTATGCGGTCGAGGTCGTAGCACTCGTCGACGATGTGACGGGCATAGTCTTCCTCGTCCTCCCACTCGCCGCAGTAGCAGTCCTCGAACCGGTCGAGGGATTCGCCGCCCCATTCCACGAAGGCGTCAACGGCCTCCTTGTCGTGGAGTTCCGACAGCCGGATGTATTCGGCGATTTTATCCCATGTTTCCTCGCCCATGCAGCTCTCGTAGTACCATTCGCGGGGGAAGTTCTCGTAGTCCTGGAACATCAGCTCCGGGTCTTCCTCGTCGGCGTGGTACGCCTTACAGAATTTGATGAAGTCGTCGTAGTCGCCGAAGGTCGAGAGGTCAACCCACAGGCCGGAGAGGTCGCCGCCGTTGTATTTGGCGTATGTACCGCAGTAGAGCGACGGATTTTCGTCGCGCCAGTCGGATTCGTGCTCGGTGATTGCGTCGCGGAGCGATTCGGGCGTGTAGTCGAGTTCTTCGAGGCGGTCGACGATTTCCTGACGCAGAGGGAGGTTCGCTTTGAGTATTTCTTTCATAACTATTTGGATTTGGGGTTTGATGAATGATTGCGTGTAAAAGCTCTTTCTTTTACGCTGCCCCGAAAGTTGCCCCCGGCGGTGATTTAAGACAAGGCTCTGCAAGAAAATACTCTCGCGGAGGGAGGAAGATTTTCAGGCAGATGCACTTTAGCCTTGTCGCGCCGGAGGGGGTGATTAACTTTGCGGCGAAAAAGGAAGGGCGCGTAATCGTTCATGCCCCGAAGCCGATATGAAAGAAGCAAAGCGGGCCGGAAGTGTCGGGATATTGTCGGCCTCCATATCCGGCCACGCAGCCCGAACCCCACAGGCGCAATGGCGGCACGGAGTCCGGCTGCATCAAAATCGGAATAATGCCATACGCCAAATACCGCGCGGCACAATACCGGGTTGACCGTTTCACCTCGACACGACACACCAACATCAACTTCAAGGCTTGCCGCTCCGACAGCCCAATGAAAAGGCGATGATGTTCCAAGACGGAGAGACCCCCGGCATACCAACGGCGAGAGCGCACGGACGAGGGAACAATACCGATATAAAAAACGGAAGCCCACCGCAAGGCAGGCTATCCATAAATGGTATGGGGCGGAGATTACCGTAACGGCCACGGCTGCAATATCGGCGATAGGGAGGACGGGGCGGCATAACATCGGAGTGCTGCGGCCCTACCATAATCCGGCATCCTCGCAACATCGGCCATGCCGCCTTTTGCCTTACCTTATTTCAGCGACTATGCGGATAACGGCGACGTACTCCGCCACGGCGAAGAAAGCCTCCCTCCGAGGTTCGGCGAAAGTTAGACCTTTCAATACACACAGGGCAGAAGCGAGCGTTGCCCCACCGCTTTCACCTCAATCTCCCATGCGGCAGGGTCGCCGCCGGGAAGCCCGGTCTTTCGGGTGAGCGACACTTTCGGATAAGGCGGCTCCGCCGCTCCGATCAGCCACGAGTTGCCGCACACGTCCGTAACGACAAATCCGAGTTGAACATCAATCGGCAGAAATTTCGACGTGCGGAATTTGAGCGTGGCGGTTTCTATGGGTGCGCCGTGGCTG
>CAJUIJ010000079.1 GCA_910586175.1 uncultured Muribaculaceae bacterium
GTGAATGTTCTGCACCTTGATTCGTCCGTTTGAAGCAAAAAAATAAGTTAAAATGCAACAACAAATTCCATTAAAAATTGTTTAATAAGTAGAGACAGGACGTAATTATGATAACAGAAGAAGTCATAAATGAAATATACAAAAACTACAACAAGCCATGCAGAAATGCTGAGGATCTAAACCTCCCCTATTTCGCAGACTTGCTGAAGGAACATCACAATCTCAAGATTGACGATGATGAGGTTGTTGTGGAAAGTGTGGAGGAGTTCAGCCCTTTCAGACGTTTTCTGAAGCGAGGACTTTTTGCCGTACTCGAATTTGATAGAAACGTGGCTTTTGTGTTTCAAGCCCATATTTTATTCTTCAGCAAGACGAGCAGTAAGCTCTCAGTGCATTTCAGGCCTGCAGAGAAACGTTCATTTCTTGACAGGCTATTTGGACGTGACTGACACGCAACTTGGCATGTACTGTTTTGCAACGTTTTAATCTGACCACATACTTAATTGAGATATATGTAAAGCATCGGGCGGCATTCTTATTGAAATGCCGCCCGATAGCTTTTATTATGATTTGAAATATCTCTGATTACATATCATCAATAATGTCGAAACCTTCATTAAGTTCATCATCATTAAATTCACGCGAGTCAATAGTATCTATATCTACTATATCGTCGAGCGGAGAAGAGGATGTGGCTACTTCTATATTTTTTTCAAACTCGTTCATATCGACAAACTGAGCTGGAGCCTTGCCTCTTTTCATAGTGCATATAGGCTCAACGAGACTTCTCGACGGTATCATTTCTTTCAGCTCAAGGAAGAAAGAGCGTTCGGTGAGATAATCAAATACAAAAGATAGTTTTTGACCTTCATCCTCAATAAGTTCGTAAAGAGCGGTAGACTCCATGAGCCATTGGTCGCAGTCAGATGCAGACACACCCATATCTTCAAGTGTCACCTCCTCTTCTCGCTCCCAATCATCGTTGCAGAGGAAGAAAGAGTCAAGCTCATCTTTAGTAAACCCAACACTTTCCAGAATAGCATTGCGCAATTGGAGGAAAGTATTCTCAGAGTCTATTTCAATTTCGCGGCTGAAGTTGCTCACTTCATCACTGACGAGTTTAAATCTATAAACCATTTTAATGTAAGCAAAAAAAATTCACATTTTACTGCACAGAAAAGTCAGCAGCGGCACATTGCCACGACATATTCCCTGCTTTTTATCACTTCACTTTTGCTTCGCACAAGGAATGCGAAAAACATTGCGAAATTAATGCACAATGTTTATATGTGCAATAGCAAAATGAAAAAAATCAAAAAAAGATTTATTATTTCAAGAGGTCATACTTCTTGAAGACTTTCTCTATCGCTTCGAGCGAACGCTCCACCTGAGCCTTGGTGTGTGTGGCCATAAGTGAATAGCGAATCAAGGTGTCTTGCGGGGCAACTGCCGGGGTGACAACCGGATTTACAAACACTCCCTCATCAAGCAAATCGCGGGTGACACCGAATGTCTTGTAGTCATCGCGAATAAATAATGGAATAATCGGTGTGGATGTATGACCAATCTCACAACCCATTTCCCTGAAGCTGTCGAGAGCAAAATGCGTGATATCCCACAAGTGCTTCTGGCGCTCCGGTTCTGCAATTATAATATCAAGTGCAGCACTTGCAGCGGCCGTAGAGGCCGGTGTGATAGATGCTGTGAATATATATGAACGTGAATGATGACGCAAGAAATTGGTAACCACTTTGTCGGTAGCAATGAATCCACCAAGTGAAGCCAACGACTTGGAGAATGTACCCATTATGAGATCAACATCGTTTGTTACACCGAAATGGTTGCATGTGCCACGGCCACCCTCTCCAAACACTCCGATGCCATGAGCCTCGTCTACCATAACCGAAGCATTATATTGCTTGGCAAGCCTGACAATTTCCGGCAGATTGGCCACGTCACCTTCCATTGAGAACACACCGTCTGTAACAATTAGCTTCACCTTATCAGGATCGCATTTGCGGAGCTGTGTCTCAAGTGAGGTCATGTCATTATGACGATATTTAAGGTAGTTAGAGAATGACAGACGACGACCTTCGATGATTGAGGCATGGTCTTGCTCGTCAAGTATCACATAGTCTTCACGACCGGTCAATACCGAAACTACACCCAAGTTGACACCGAAACCGGTGCTGTAAAGCATCGCGTCTTCTTTTCCTACATAATCAGCAATCTTTGCCTCAAGATCCTTATGTATCGTAAGTGTGCCATTGAGAAAGGGCGATCCGGCCATACCAGTGCCATATTTCTTAGTAGCTTCTACGGCCGCCTCTATTACCTTAGGGTGATTGGTGAGTCCCATGTAGCTGTTTGATCCAAACATCAACACTTTCTTGCCATTCATCATGACTTCGGTGTCCTGATCGCTCGAAATAGCCCTGAAGTAAGGGTACACGCCAGCTGCTTTTGCTTTCTGTGGAGCATCGTATGCTGACAGTTTTTGTTGTAGTGGTTTCATATTTTAGTTGAAATCAAATCAGACCACAAAATTAATAATAATATGCGATAATTCAGCCAATTTTTTTAATAATATTAATTTTTTGTCAAATTTGTCAAATCCTTGTCACTCGAACCGAGATTATCCAATAATTATAAACCACTGAATATAAAACATTTAACTAAATATTTTAATCTTGATACACTATTTTTAATCCATTTTGCATGTTATTTGTTAATAAGATAAACGCAAGGCTGAGGCATTGAAGATGCGATATGGCATACAAACGAGCTTGAGTCATGCAATAAATTTAGAATAAAAATTAGAAACATATAAAAACACAAAATCATGGGAAAGATTATTGGCATTGACCTTGGTACAACCAATTCATGTGTGGCTGTGCTTGAAGGCAAAGACCCTGTTGTAATACCTAATAATGAAGGTCGCAACACGACTCCGTCGGTTGTGGCATTTGTAGATGGCGGAGAACGCAAAGTTGGCGATCCCGCAAAACGTCAGGCTGTGACCAACCCCACACGCACCATTTACTCTATCAAGAGATTCATGGGTGAGAAATGCGATCAGGTAGCTGACGAAATTAAGCGCGTGCCTTACAAAGTGGTATGCCAAAACGACATGCCTAAAGTTGATATCGATGGCCGCGATTATACTCCACAGGAGATTTCTGCAATGATTCTTCAGAAGATGAAGAAGACTGCAGAAGATTATCTTGGACAGGAGGTCAAGGAGGCTATCATTACCGTACCTGCATATTTTGATGACTCTCAGCGTCAGGCCACCAAGGATGCCGGCGAGATTGCCGGTCTTAAGGTGATGCGTATCATCAATGAGCCTACAGCCGCAGCTTTGGCTTACGGACTCGACAAATCAGACAAGGAACAGAAGATTGCAGTATTCGACCTCGGTGGCGGTACTTTTGATATCTCAATCCTTGAACTTGGTGACGGCGTGTTTGAAGTTAAATCGACCAACGGTGACACTCACCTTGGTGGTGATGACTTTGATAACGTAATTATTGACTGGCTTGCAGATGAGTTCAAGAATGACGAGGGCGTTGACCTCCGTCAGGATCCTATGGCAATGCAGCGTCTTAAGGAAGCTGCAGAGAAGGCAAAAATTGAACTGTCAAGCTCTACTTCTACCGAAATAAACCTTCCTTATATTACTGCAACAGCTTCCGGTCCGAAGCACTTGGTCAGTACTCTCAGCCGCGCTAGATTTGAGGCTCTTGCAGCCAAACTGATTGATGCAGTGGCAGTGCCTTGTAGAAATGCACTTAAGGATGCAGGTCTGAGTGCTTCAGAAATTGATGAGGTGATTCTCGTGGGTGGTTCCACCCGTATCCCCGCTATTCAAGCTAAGGTTAAGGAAATCTTCGGCAAGGAGCCCAACAAGGGCGTTAACCCTGATGAGGTTGTAGCCATCGGTGCAGCTATCCAGGGAGGTGTGCTTAGCGGTGATGTGAAAGATGTGCTTCTTCTTGACGTTGTGCCACTTTCTATCGGTATAGAGACTATGGGTGGTGTGATGACAAAGCTTATCGATGCCAACACCACTATCCCTACCCGCAAGAGCGAAGTATTCTCTACGGCAGCCGACAACCAGCCTGAGGTTACAATCCGCGTGCTCCAGGGTGAGCGTCCTATGGCAGCAGACGACAAGCTGCTCGGTGAGTTCAACCTCGGTGGCATTGCCCCCGCACCCCGTGGCGTACCTCAAATTGAGGTGACTTTTGAGGTTGATGCTAACGGTATCCTCAATGTTACCGCAAAAGATAAGGCTACAGGTAAGGAACAATCAATCCGCATCGAAGCATCAAGCGGTCTTAGCGACGCCGAGATTCAGAAGATGAGAGATGAGGCAAAAGCCAATGAGGAAGCTGACAAGAAGGCTAAAGAGCGTGCAGACAAGCTCAACCATGCAGACTCTGTAATATTCCAGACAGAAAAGCAACTCAGCGAACTCGGTGACAAGATACCTGCCGACAAGAAAGCAGCAGTGGAGAGCGCGCTTCAGCGACTTAAAGATGTGCACAAGCAGCAGCTCATCGAAGATATCGACAGCGCAGTAAAGGGTGTTCAGGATGCATTCCAGGCAGCAGCACAGGATATCTACAACGCCCAGCAGGCAGCAGGTGCCCAACCAGGCGCACAGGCTGGTCCTCAGCAGCCCAACTCAAACGAAAAAGATGTAGATGACGTCGAATTCGAAGAAGTGAAGTAATCATAATAACATATGACTTAAAAAGGAGGGTGTATCAATATTCTGATGCACCCTCTTTGTACAACCGTCCGCGATAGCATATTGAAACCTGTCTATAGAGTTTCTAACTTTGCCGTAAATTTTGAACTATGGAAAGGGTTGAACTTTACAGACAGGTCTCAATATGCTATTGCGGACGGTTGCCCCTATGATTTGTGTTTACCTCCCAATCGATTTTCCTTAAATAAAGGAACACCCAAAACTTTTCAAAAACAAGTATACGAGACGTTTCTCCAAAGAATTAGGGGGCATCGGCAACAGCTTGAACAATAAAAACAAATTTTTATCGTAATTAATTAGATACGATTCTTAATTTTGTAGCCATACAATTAAAAAGAGCTATGAGCTCAATACGATACCAGAATCGAAATTAAAAAATAAATATCAATGGATACCAAAATAATTGGTCAAGGGTACAACCTTAAAGCGGATACTTCCTTAGCAAAGGAACTGATTGAGCAGTTCAATAGCGAGAGATATGATTCGTTCACATGTCTTGTTGCTTTTGCAAGTTACGGAGGAATCTCTGCACTAACTCCTTACATTAAGAAAGAGAAAAGCAGAGGTGTAAAGGTTAAAGTTATTTTAGGCATTGACCAAAAAGGGACATCCAAAGAAGCACTTGAAGAGGTTCTATCGTGGGGCGTAGAATCAAAGATTTATCACAGTTCATCGGTTAATATATTCCATCCCAAAATATACCTTTTCGAAAACACTGATATTTTTACGCTCATCGTAGGTTCCAATAATCTCACAACAATGGGATTGGTGAAGAATATTGAATGTTCTCTTTTGATTAAGGACACGAAGGGTGAGCATACTGTCCATAGTGATTTCTACGTCTATTGGAAGTCAATTCTTGATGGTGTTGATGTTAATTTAAAGACAATTACGCAAGAGTTGATTGATAGATTGTATGACGACAATCTGATTCCGGCAGAATCCTATCGCGCAGAGAAATACGATAACGGAAGAGATTATAATTTGAACATAAATGATAGCAACCGTATCATTTTCAATGATGTTAAGATTCAACGTAACCCTGAAGGCTTTGTGCCTAAAAGAAGGCAGATAAATGCTAAACGAATTACCCAGACGAAGATTGACTCAGACCAAAGCCAGTCGGCAATTACCGTCATAGAAGAATCGCTATTAATAAATAGCGAAGAAGTGCTAATTGCAGAAATAGGAGGCGGCCCACGATGGAAACAAGTTAACTTTCCCGTAGGGATATTTGAGAACTTCTTTGGAGCGGAACGAGGCAACAATTCATACAATATTGAGTTGATAAATATTGCACATGATGGTTCTTTAGGTGAAGTTGAAGTTCGTCAGGCAGTATCGGTCAGAAGCCACAACTATAGATTTGAATTACATTGTGCAGAAACGGACGGAACGTATCCGGGAAATAACAAACGTCCTATTGGTTTATTTGTAAAAATAGACAATGGACAATTCTTGTATCAGGTTCTTCATCACAAACATTCTGCATATGATAAAATTAAGAAATACTTGTATGCAGAAAGTAGTGTTAGAAGACAAAATGAATTAAGAAGACTCATTGTTCACGTTGAAGCTTTACACGCTCTTTATCCTGAACTGCTGACCTAATGGACTACAATTTCAGAACATTAAACTACCTTGGTAGTAAACTTCGTTTGCTGGATTTCATCGAGGCTAAGGTCATGGACGTAACTCCGAAAGGAGCCGGAGTCTGTGATTTGTTTGCAGGTTCCGGCTGTGTATCCCGTAAATTATCGCGTCTCTTTTCGGTTGTTTCATGTGATGTGCAAGCGTATTCAAAGGTAATATGCAATGCCTTGCTCAACAGATTCGATATTACGGATAATATGATTGATGACTTCTTTGTTGTATCAAACAATGAATCAGCCAATGCGTTGCGAGAGGCTTTCTATCCACTGATTGATTTGGAAGAAAGCGCCATAAAGAACAAAAATATCGAAACTCTCACATGTATCCTTGAGCACGGTTCTATTGAGGTTTTCAACATTGAGCATAATTTTTCATGGTTGTCAGACAAGTTGACAGATGTTTACAATAATCTCAAAAAACATAGGTTAAATGATATCAGATCATTAGCCAGTCGCTACTATGGTGGCGTTTATTTTTCATACAGGCAAGCAGTAGAAATAGACATTCTTTTGGAGGGTATTCACAGGTTTGTTGGTGATAAGAATCGCGACATTTTCCTTGCTGCATTGTTAAGTACTGCAAGTGATGTAGTCGATACTGTAGGTAAGCACTTCGCTCAGCCGATTAAGGCAAGAGATTCGAAAGGGAATATCAAATCAACCGTTTACAACAAGGCTGTTAAGGACAAGACAGTAGATGTAGCCACACGTTATCGCGAATGGTTGATTAAGTATATTAATTTGGCCAAGAGGGATTGCCAACACATCACAATGAATGTTGACTATGTTAAGTGCTTAAAAACGCTACCAGACAATATCAGAACAGTGTATGCTGATCCTCCTTACACACGTGACCATTATAGCCGCTACTATCATGTATTGGAAACGCTTACTCTCAGAGATTCGCCAAGATTGTCAACAGTAACGAATTATGGCTCGACTCATGTAAGTAACGGAATCTATAGAGAGAATCGTTATCAATCGCCATTCTGCATTAAGAGCAAAGCTCCTGAAGCATTTCGCAAGATGTTTGAACTTGTATCGATTACTGGAAGAAATCTGCTTCTTTCATATTCACCATATGATGAGACAAAGAAAACGCATCCTCGCGTGGTGAGTATGCAGTTGCTGACAAGTTTGGCAAAAGAATACTTTAACAATGTGGAGATTGTTTCTGCGGGAAGTTTCAAACATAATAAACTTAACTCGACAGAATATTTGCTCGATGCTTCCGATGAAGCGGAATTGCTTATAGTATGTACAAATAACGATTAATCCGTGCGTTTCTATGCAATTAAAAGATAATGTAAAATTCACCCTTGATACTCAGATGTCTGTTGGGGGATCAGATTGCAAGAATATCCTGATAAAGGGCGACAACCAGTTCGTTCTTCCGGAATTAGTACCTGTGTACGGAAAAAAGATTAAGTGTATTTACATAGACCCTCCCTACAACAATGGCGATTCCTATCATTATTACAATGACAACATTACCACAGATGCTTGGTTGAAGAATTTGCGTATTGTTTTGAGTTGGCTAAGAGAGTTGTTGACGAATGATGGCAGCATTTGGATTTCCATTGACGATAGGGAAATGGCTTACCTTAAGGTAGAGGCAGACAGGATATTTGGTCGAGAAAACTTTGCCGGCACTATCATTTGGCAACAAAGAAAAACTCGAGAAAACAGAGCTGTATTCTCTTGCAATCATGAATATGTGCTCGTATATTCTAAGAATATCAAGGCATTTAAGAAAACACGCAATCTCTTGCCCGTAGACAAGGACTTTATAGACAGTAAATATAAGAATCCAGACAATGATCCACGCGGCCCTTGGCAATCAATTTCAGCCAGTGTCCAGGCGGGGCACGCAGTGGCCAGTCAGTTCTATACGATTGTTTCGCCTTCTGGAGTAGAGTACAATCCTCCCAAGGGTAGATGCTGGGTATACAACAGAGAACGTATGCTTCAAGAGATTGCAGAAAACAACATTTGGTTCGGTGCTCACGGAAAAAATACACCTCGCATCAAGAAGTTTCTGGCAAATGCAAAAATTGGTTTGACTCCAGAGACATTGTGGTCTGGCGATAACTATGGCACTACGGATAGTGCTAAGAAGCACTTGCTATCGCTCTTTCCAGATGTGGAAAATGTGTTTGACACACCTAAACCAGAGGAACTTATAAAGCACATCATAGAGATTGCAAGCAACGAAGGGGATTACGTCCTTGATTGTTATATCGGTTCCGGCACAACAATGGCAACTGCTCATAAACTCAATAGGAACTACATTGGCATTGAAATTGGAAATCAGATGACGGATTTGGTCATAAGACGCATGAATCTTGTAATCAAAGGCGAGCGTGGCGGCATTTCTTCCGCTATAGATTGGAATGGTGGTGGCCAGTTCGCAATTTATAATTTTGATAAGAATAAGGTAAAAGAATATTATAAAGATATTAAATCGGAATCTCGTAGACATGCTGTATATAAACAACTTAATCTTTTTGATTTATTTGAGCAATACGGAGAAAAACCTTTGTTGGAAAATAGTATGGTTCATGAAGATACTCTGTCACAATACGGCAAAACACAGACTTATCGCAATTTGTCTATAGATATAACAAAGAAGCTGCTCATTTGTAACGTTAAGAAAGACAACTGGGAACATTATATTGATGGTTCAGCCAAAATTTATTATACTGGCAAAAAATTTCCGGCAACAATTGCCCTCAACAAGTTATACTATTTCATGCCATATCTATCTGGTAAAGGAACCCGCGATCTCTACTATATCAAAATAGCACGCCTTGGTTATCGTAAGGAAGGTCAAGATAATGAGGATAAGAACGATTTGCGTCTTATATTTGAAATAGAACGTGTAGGACAACTCTTCGATGACTACAAAAAGATAAAATTAGAAATCTGGCGTACATTCACTGATACAACTGTGATGGATTTTTTGGAGGATATGAAATCAGTTGAATAAAAGACAAATAAGATTAGGATGTATGACCGAAGGTGCACCTGACTTGAATTAAAAAAAATTGACAGTTTTGAGAGCCAATAAGAAACCTCAAAATGGGTGTAACTCAATTGCTACACCCATTTACTATATCTGGAATTTATTTTTTCAGCACATTGTGCAGGAATTTATCGTAGGCTTCCCAGTCGGTGATTGGGCTTGCTGCAACTCCTGACTTCTCGGCACCTTTGGCCACTGCCGGAGGCACTCTGTAGAGAAGACGCGGGTCGAAGGGCTTGGGAAGTATATAGTCACGTCCGAATTCGAGTTTGTCGAGTCCGTATATCTTCAGCACGCTTTCCGGTACCGGTTCCTTGGCCAGGGCTGCGATGGCATAAGTTGCCTCAAGCTTCATCTCCTCGGTAATAGTGCTTGCATGGCAATCAAGCGCTCCTCTGAATATGTATGGGAAGCCCAACACATTGTTAACTTGATTAGGATAATCACTACGCCCCGTAGCTATAATTAAGTCATCGCGTGTCTCCTTAGCGAGGTTGTAATCAATTTCCGGGTCCGGATTTGCCAAAGCAAATATAATAGGATTCGGAGCCATGGTGTGTACCATGCCGGCCGTGAGAACATTCGCTTTGCTGAGACCCAGAAATACATCTGCATCAAACATTGCCTCTGCCAATGTATGAAGTCCACGTTTAGTGGCAAACTTACGTTTGTACTCATTTATATCTTCACGGTCTTCTCTAATCACCCCCTTGCTATCGCACATTACGATATTTTCCGGACGCACACCAAGCCTGATATAATGATCTGTACAACTTATGGCCGCTGCTCCCGCACCGTTTACAACAAGCCTGATATCTTCTATCTTTTTACCCTGTATCTCGAGAGCATTGAGCAATGCTGAACCCGATATTATGGCTGTGCCATGCTGGTCATCATGCATCACCGGGATGTTGCACTCTTCCTTGAGGCGCCTCTCTATGCCAAAGCTCTCCGGAGCTTTGATATCTTCCAGATTAATTCCTCCAAATGTGCCGGATATTGCACGGACGGTTTCCACAAATTTATCGGGGTCTTTCTCGTCCACTTCAATATCAAATGAATCAATGCCAGCAAATATTTTGAAGAGTAGAGCCTTCCCCTCCATTACCGGTTTAGCAGCGGCAGCACCGATGTCGCCAAGTCCAAGCACAGCTGTGCCGTTGGAGATTACAGCCACAAGGTTACCTTTGTCGGTATACTTGTAAGCATCTGCCGGACATTTCTCAATCTCAAGACATGGATATGCAACACCGGGAGAATAAGCCAACGCCAAATCTTTCTGGTCGGCATAAGGCTTAGTGGGCACTACCTCTATTTTCCCGGGTTTGCCCTCCGCGTGATAATTCAACGCTTCCTGTTCAAGTGTATTCATGGTTCAAATATACATTAGCTGATTATATTTCTTCGTCTCAGTTCCATTAATGGACATGAGAAAAGCACTATATATATAACACTTTTTATATTAGATTTTATGAAACAAGCTCAAAATTTATTTCGCAGAATTGCAAATTAAATTTTCAAATAGCCTGTTTGGTTAGTATCTTTGCAGTGCAAACAGGTCTACTCCTATATGCACTGTGCAAATATATGAAAAATAATTCAGAGCAGATTCAAAAATTTTGGAATTTTGTAAAAAATCATGCGCATGATGATGTGCGTGGACTCTGCATCTCTACTTATGGCAAAAAATTCGACTTCGATATTTCAGGTGCAATCTGTCAGATAGAGTGCAGAAGGAAAACTGCAAGGAAGCTCGCTAAGTGGCTCAGGTATGAGCAATTCATATTTC
>CAJUIJ010000080.1 GCA_910586175.1 uncultured Muribaculaceae bacterium
GCAGGAATGAATGTCGCTTTCGAACTTTCACATTGCAAAATTAATACTTCAAACTCCCTTTTGCAAGTGGTTCTAACAAAAATCTAAGTATTATCAAGAATTAAAATGCAGCTAATAAGATATATAAGTATTATTAAATGGCTAAAAAATCTAAGCCTATTATAGATTCTAAAATTTGGTTTTTCTTAAATTGATAACACTTCCTCCTCAAACTTCTCCGGATTCAGTGCCCTTCGCTTCAATTTAGAGCGATATGTGTAGACTGTAGATAGGGAGCATCGCAAGAAGTCGGCCATCTGCTCTCCGTCGCCGAGTCCAATCTTCATCAGGGCTAAGATGCGAAGCTCTGTGTTGAGCCGCTCTCCGCTCTTGAGCACCACGCGCCCGTCAGGCTGTAGAAGCTCGTTTACTTTATCGGCGAAGTTGGGGTAGAGATTCAATATGGCGTCATCAAATTTCTGATAAAACACTTTCAGCGTTTCTGACGATGCGTCTCCCTTGTCAAGTTTCTTCAAGATTCCTTTCACGTTTCCCTGCAGTGCGAGCGTGCGGAGTGTCAAATGATATTTCTGGAGATTGGAGATGGTCACCGAACAGAAATCCATGAAGAGTCCGGCATACTCCTCGGCTGTGCGGTTTGACTTGCGCAGCTCCTTATTGGTTTCTGCAAGTGCATCGTTGGCCTGTTGCAGCCTCTCCGACATGGCGCTGAGCTCTTCGTTGCTCTGCTGCACCATCTTGTTGGCTCTCTTCACATGTCGCATCTGCCGCAATATCACGACGAGGCCCGTTATAGCCATGGCGAGCAGGAAGCTCGTAATGGTAATCAATGAACGCAAGTGTTTCTGCTGGCTTTTCTGTCGGGACGCATATGCCGTATCAATCACCGGGAGCATACGGCCTGACTGTGCTCCGCTCATGCAGGCAGCATAATATGTGGCATCATCAAGGCTCGACTTCATGTAAAGGTTAGCGCGTTCTATGTCACCCTCCTCAAATACCTTGGTGGCAAGCTCGCGCATGGCCATATTCTCTTTTACAGCTCCCTTTATATCTGATATAGCGGTCTTGGCCAGATATGCTTTTTGCATCTTCAGGTCGGATGTCTGCTCATATACGCGTGCCAGTGTAGAGGCTATTATGGAATATTCGCGTGTGCCGGGCATATATTTTTTCAGTTCCGATTCCAGTCGTTGCTTCACCAGCCCCGGCTCTTTGTGCATTGTTTCATCAGCCCAGTTGGTGAGATACACGAATGATTCGGGAGATGCCACGCGCAGCAGGGAATCTGTATAATTTCGCCTCGCTTCCCGGCTCTTCAGTGTGTACTCGCCCGCCGGCAGGTATTCTGTCTCATAATAGCTCAGTGCACAGTATGCGCTGTAATACTCTGTCTTGAGTGTTGTGTCAAGGTCGCCCTCGCTGACTTTGGTCAGCATCTCATGAGCCTCCGTGAATAGGCCGGCATGGCTCGCTATGTCGGCCTTCTTGAGCAGCAAACGAAGCTGTGCGTGCCGGTTGCCGCTTTGCTCTGCCAAGACCTGGGCCTCTTCCACATATTTAAGCGCAGAATCACACACATATGACTGATATTCCGTGATAAGGTCGTCATATATCATAAGCCGGCTGCGGTCATCGTCCACTCGTGAGAGATTATGCCGCAGCTGGGATATGCGCCGGTCTTTTTCTGTCTCGTAGATGTGGCTGCGGCCTATCTCCTCGTCCACCTCGGCGTAGAGCTGCTCAAGATCGGGAGTGCTGTCTGCCGATTTATGGCAGCCGGCCGCTGCCATTGCTATGACAGCGGCCGTGCTTATTACCTTGATTCGGTTGATTATATTATTCCCTTTCGCTATGACCATCACACACATATCACGAGATAGTGGTTCTTCTTGCCGCGCTGTATATGGATATATTTGCCGTCAAGCAGGGCGCCTGCATCGATTGTTGCAGCAGGGTCGGTCACTTTTTCTTTGTTGACGCTGACTCCACCTTGCTGTATCATCTTGCGTCCCTCTCCCTTTGAGGGGAAGATTGCGGTCTTGCTGGCCACAAGTTCAAGCAGGGGCACTCCGGCCTCTATCTCTGCTTTGCTCACCTCGAATGTCGGCACACCGTCAAACACATCGAGAAGCGTGCGCTCGTCAAGCTTGCGCAGTGCCTCGGCGGTATTGTTGCCGAAGAGTATTGCCGAGGCCTCTACTGCTGCCTCGTAGTCTTTTTCCGAATGTACCATGCAGGTCACCTCTTTGGCCAGTCGTTTCTGCATGGGGCGCTTGCCGGGATCCTCAGCGTGTTCCTGCACCAGTGCATCAATCTCCTCTTTGCTCAGCGATGTGAATATCTTAAGATATTTCTCTGCATCGGCATCGCTCACGTTCACCCAGAATTGGTAGAATTTATAGGGCGATGTGCGGGCCGGGTCAAGCCATATGTTGCCGCTTTCGGTCTTGCCGAATTTGCCTCCGTCGGCCTTAGTGATAAGCGGGCAGGTCAGTGCGTATGCCTCTCCACCGAGTTTGCGGCGTATCAGCTCCGTGCCTGTAGTGATATTGCCCCACTGGTCTGAACCTCCCAACTGTAGTCGGCATCCTTTATCTTGGTATAGTGTGAGATAATCGAAGCCCTGAAGCAGCTGGTATGTAAACTCTGTGAAGCTCAGGCCGTCGCGTGCCTCACCGTTAAGACGTTTCTTCACCGACTCCTTGGCCATCATGTAGTTCACGGTGATGTGCTTCCCTATCTCGCGCGCGAAGTCAAGGAAGCTCACGTTCTTGGTCCAGTCGTAGTTGTTGACCATTTCGGCTTTGTTGGGCGCGTCGCTCTCGAAGTCGAGAAATTTGGCCAGTTGCTTCTTTATGGCTTCCTGGTTGTGACGGAGTGTCTCTTCGTCAAGGAGGTTGCGCTCAAGCGATTTGCCCGACGGGTCGCCGATCATGCCGGTAGCTCCCCCTATAAGGGCCAGCGGCTTGTGGCCGCAGCGCTGGAAGTGGCGGAGCATCATTACACCGCATAAGTGACCGATGTGAAGCGAATCAGCAGTAGGGTCTATGCCCAGGTATGCTGTCGTCATCTCTTTTTTCAATTGCTCCTCTGTGCCGGGCATAATGCTGTGCACCATCCCTCGCCAACTTAGTTCTTCTACAAAGTCCATATTCTTAATTTCTTAGATTTTCAGTCTTTTGGTTTAACATCATGTCATTATGACATTATGTCAAAATGTCAAAATGTCATTATGTCAAAATGTCATGATGTCGTCATGTCAGTTACTCTTAAGATATTCGAAAAGGGTCTCGCCCACTGCCTTGAGCGTTTCTTTATCGATGTTGTCCATGTTATCCTCCATGGTGTGCCAAGTGGGGCAGAATCCTCCACGGTAATCTATTATGTCGATGGCCGGTATTCCGGCCTTGATAAGCTCCACATGGTCGTCGGTGATGGCGCCTCCGATCTTGCGCGGAAATTTACTGGAGTGTCCTGCCCGTGCAGCCGCTGCTCTGATGGCGTCATCTATCTCGGGTGCGCTGCTGCGCGACATGTATTCTGCCGGAAATTCAGCGCCGACGCCTCCCACCATGTCAAGAAGTATCGCCCTGGCCGGCCTGTAGCCCGGCTTGATGGGATGCTCCGCGAAGTATCGGGCCCCCAATGCCCAGCTCTCATCATCTCCCTCCGTGCCATAATCCTCACAGTCCACGAAGAGTATGTCTATCCCTTTGTCGGGTTGCCGCTCGCCCAGCATCCTCGCGGTTTCCAGTAGTACGCCGACACCGCTTGCACCATCGTTGGCACCATCTATGGCCTTTTTGCGGTTGGCTGCCGTTGCATCCTGGTCGGCCCATGGGCGTGTGTCGTAGTGGGCAAGAAGCAGCAGGCGGTCACTCTTCTCGGGCTTGTAGCTACCCATTATGTTGGTCATCGGAAGCTCGGTGCCGTCGAAAGCCTTTAATTTGGCTTTCTGAAGCGTAACTTCCGCTCCATGACGGCGTAACTCGCTCTCAAGCCATGCAGCGGTATTGGCATGGGCCTCGCTCCCGGGCACTCGTGGGCCGAAACTCACCTGTTTGGCCACATAGCTGTAGGCACTGTCGGCATCAAAGCTCATATCCATAACTTCCGTGCCCGGGGCAGCTACTGCGGCACTCTCTGATTCGCTTTCGCCCGAGGCTGCCTGGCCTGTCGAGCCGCCGCAACCGCTTAGCATCACAAGCCCTATCATGATTATGCTTATTTTATGCACTGTATATTCGTTTTCAGTCTTATCTTTATATTAGAACCTTGCGTCAAGGTGTGCTATTGGCAAAATTACAAAAAAAATTGCAATAATAAGATATATCAACATTTCGTTTTACAATTATGGTATCGTTCAAGCGGCGTTGGGCCGTAGTCAGCTGGCTTATGCCAATATTCTTTTGTTTCTTCCTGATGTTCGCTTCTTGCGGCACCAAGAAGAATACCCCCATGTCACGCCAATGGCAGGCTTTCAACACTCGTTACAACGTATATTTCAATGGAAAGACTCATTTCGATGAGCAACTTAAGACGATGGAGAGCCAATATCAGGACGATTACACGCGCATCACGCTCATTCATCCCGCCGAGGCCAAGGCCGACCAGAAACGTCCGCAGCCTACGGGTGATTTCAACCGCACCATAGAGAAGATGCAGAAGTCTATCCAGCTCCATTCCATCAAGAAGAAACCTAAGAAAAAAGGGAGTTCGCCCAAGGAGAAGGCTTTTCGTGCGCGCGATGAGTTCAATCCGTTTCTCCATAATTCATGGCTCACCATGGGCAAAGCGCAGTATTACAACGGTGATTTCTCCGGCGCAGCTGCGACTTTCCTATATATTTCCAAGCATTTCACTTGGCTCCCCAAGGTTGTCACCGAGGCAAGACTCTGGATGGGACTATCTTACTGTGCGCTCGATTGGACGTATGAAGCTGAGAATGCCCTACATCTTGTCAAGGAGAAGGATTTGCAGTCTAACAACCTGAAGAACCTGTACAATCTCGCGTGGGGTGACTATTACGTGCGCACATCGGACTATAAGAAGGCTATACCTTATCTATCTAAGGCTGTTAAATATGCGCATGGCAGCCAGAAAAATCGCCTGTGGTTCCTGCTTGGACAGCTATACTCGAATGTAGGCAGCAAGCGTGAGGCTTACAATGCTTTCAAGAAGGCCGGCTCGGGTGCCTCTACCGACTATCGTACCAAGTTCAACGCCCGGATAAAACGCTCTGAGGTGTTTGAGGGTTCAAGTGTCAAGGGTGAGGTGAACTCGCTCAAGGCGATGACACGTTACGCACGCAACAAGGAGTTTCTTGACCAGATATACTACGCTATAGGAAATCTCTATCTCTCGCGGCGCGACACTACCGCTGCCATTGAGAATTATGCACTCGCTGTAGAGAAGTCCACCCGCAACGGCATTGACAAGGCCCTCGCACAGCTCGCCCTCGGCAATCTTTATTTCGCACGCGGTGAGTATGTGAAGGCGCAGCCATGCTATTCGGAGGCGGTGCCCCAACTTCCGGAGTCTTATCCTGACTATAAGATGCTTAAACGCCGCAGCGATGTGCTCGATGAGCTTGCCACATATGCCGGCAATGTGCAGCTTCAGGATTCGCTTCTCACGCTCTCAAAGCTTACTCCCGAAGAGCAGCGGAAGGTGGCGGAAAGGCTGGCGAAGGAGCTGATAGAGAAGGAGAAGAAGGAGGCCGAGGATGCGAAGCGTGAGGAATACCTCGCTGAGCAGGAGGGTAAGGGTCAGGATGGTATTAATAAGAATGATGCCTCCACAAGCTCGTTCATGCTCAACTCCGACAAGTCATGGTATTTCTACAACACTATGACCAAAAACCAAGGCAAGACGGAGTTCCAGCGCCGTTGGGGTGCACGTAAGCTCGAAGATGACTGGCGCCGACGCAACAAGACCACCTTCTCGCTCGATCAGGAACCGGAGTCTGACGACGACACTCTCGCCTCTGACTCAATCGCCGCAGACCCCTCGCTTACACCCGAACAGCAGGAGGCGCAGAAGAAACAGCTCGAGGCCGAAAACGACCCGCATCAGCCCGAATACTACCTCAAGCAGATTCCTAAGACCGAAGAGGAGATTGCCACGGCCAACGATGTTATACAGGAGGGCCTTTATAATGAAGGCATAATTCTCAAGGATAAGCTCGAGGACTATACGGCTGCCCGCAAGGAGTTCGACCGTCTGCTCGCACGCTACCCCGATAATGTATACCGGCTTGACGTATACTACAACATGTATCTCATGGCAGTCCGTTCCAACCAAAAGTCGGTAGCCGAACATTGGCGCGCCCTGATTCTCGCAGACTTCCCCGAGTCTCCATACGGCCAGGCCATGCGTGACCCCAACTATTTTGACAACCTCCGGCGCATGAACGAAGTGCAGGAACAGCTGTACCAGCGTGCCTACGATGCCTACCTGGCCAACGATAACGCCGCTGTGCACCGTATCACCGATGACATGCAAAAGGATTACCCGCTCTCTAAGATTCTTCCCAAGTTCTTGTTTATAAACGCTCTTTCTTATCTTACCGATAATGACAACGAGAAGTTCAAGGAGCAACTCACGTCGCTGCTCGACAAGTACCCCGACACCGACATGACCGACATGGCGGGTAGCATACTGCGCGGTCTTAAGGCCGGACGCGTTCCGCACGCCGGACTATCCAACTCGCGTGGCATGCTTTGGGATATGCGACTCTCCAATGACTCTCTCCCGGCAGCTGCCGACGGTCAGCCCGCCAATTTCGAGCGTGACCCCAATGCCCCGCAATATCTTGTGCTCGCATTCCCAAGAGACTCAGTAAGCGCAAACCAACTCCTCTATGATGTGGCGCGTTTCAATTTCTCCTCGTTCGTCGTTCAGGATTTCGACCTCGAGCCGATGAGCTTCGGCAACGTCGGACTGCTTGTCGTCAAGGGATTCAATAACCTCAAGGTCCTCGAGCATTACCGTTCGGTGATGGCCGAAAAGGGATTCATCTTGCCCGATGGTGTCCGCCCGATCATGATAAGCAAGAGCAACTTTGAACTTCTCTTGCGCGAGGGACGTTCTTTTGAAGAGTACTTCCGCTTCGAAGAGAACCCGGAGCAACCTCCAATACCGGAGCAAGAAGAGTTGCCTGAAGAGCAGCAGGAAGCACCCCAAGAACCACAAGCCCCCCAAGAGCAACCCCAGGAGCCACAAGAAGTGCCACAAGTGCCACAAGAAGAAGGCTCTGAAGAATCAGAAACCATTCCCAATCAAGAACTCCCTCTTCAGGAGTCTGGGGACCAATAACAAAAGCCATGGATAAAATTCTCTGGGCAGACGATGAGATTGATCTCCTCAAGCCCCACATACTTTTTCTCAAGACCAAAGGTTATGACCTGACCACTGTCTCCAACGGCCGCGACGCCATTGATGCCCTCGATCATGACTCATTTTCGTTGGTTCTGCTCGATGAGAACATGCCCGGCATTTCCGGCCTCGAGACTCTCGACATAATAAACCAGCGTCACCCCGATATACCCGTCGTGATGATAACCAAGTCGGAAGAGGAAAACATAATGGACCAGGCAATAGGCAACCGTATAGCCGATTACCTGATCAAGCCTGTCAACCCCAACCAGATTCTTCTATCTATCAAGAAGAATCTGCACAGCCGTGAGATTGTAAACGAACAGGCTTCTTCCGACTATCGCCAGGAATTCACAGCACTCTCGTCTGTAATCAACTCCGCCTCGACCGTAGATGAATGGATGGATGTGTACCGTCAGCTCGTGCGCTGGGAAATAAAGCTCACCGAGACAGACAACCCGATGGCCGAGATGCTCTTGATGCAGAAACGTGATGCAAACTCAAATTTCTGCAAGTTCGTGAAGCGTAACTATGAGTCTTGGGTCACCTCTGACGATAGGCCGCTCATGAGCCACGATATTTTCCGCCGTAGAGTATTCCCGCTCCTTGATGAGGGGGAAAAGGTATGCGTCTTCCTAATCGATAATTTCCGCCTTGACCAATGGCGGGTGCTTCAACCCATCGTGGCCGAATGGTTCAACGTCTCCGAAGATTTGTACACTACCATTCTCCCCACTTCCACCCAATATGCACGAAATGCAATCTTCGCTGGCCTGATGCCTTACGACATCCATGGCATGTATCCGCACCTCTGGGTAGACGAAGATGAAGACGAAGGGCTGAACATTCACGAGGCCGAACTTATCCAGACACAGCTCGACCGCTTCCGCCGCAAGGAGAAGTTCTCATACACCAAGCTCAACGATTCATCCGCTTGTGAGAAGTTTGTGCAGCGTCTCAACGCCACCAAGGATCTCCCTCTTCAGGTTATAGTGCTCAACTTCATCGACATGCTCTCGCATGCCCGAACTGAGTCGAAGATGATACGCGAACTTGCCAACAATGATGCTGCATATCGCTCCATCACGGAGTCATGGCTGCGCCATTCAAGCGCCGCCGACATATTCCGCCGACTCGCCGAACTCGGATACAAGGTAATAGTGACAACCGACCACGGCACCATCCGCGTAGACAACCCCATAAAGGTGGTAGGCGATAGAAACACCAACACCAACCTTCGCTACAAATGTGGTAAAAATCTGAGCTACAACCCCAAGCAAGTCTACGAGATACATAACCCCCGAAAGTTTGGCCTTCCGGCCCCCAACATCTCAAGCTCTTTCATCTTCGCCCTCAACGAAGATTTCTTCTCATACCCCAACAACTACAATTATTACGTGCAATACTACAACGGCACCTTCCAGCACGGAGGCATTTCGATGCAGGAAATGCTCGTGCCCTTGGTGACGCTCTCCCCAAAAGGCTAAAAATCCCAAAAGGCTAAAATGAATAATAAAAGAGTCCTACCCCTCTTCTTGATTATGATAGCCTCTCTCATTGCAGCAGCAATGACCCCGGAGGCAAGGAGAAGCTTCGAAGCGTTCCAACAGCGAGCCGAAGCCGGTGACCCTGCTGCCCAATTCCGCCTCTCTGCAATCCTCGAAAAGGGCTACGACTCCATCCCGACAGACTCCGCAAGAGCACTCTGTCTTGTGCGCAGAGCCGCCCGGGCCGGCTATCCCCCCGCCCTTAATTACCTCGGCTATCTTTACGGCACAGGTTACGTGGTGGCCGGCGATACCCTGCTGAAGGTCAACAAGGACTCGATGATAACCTGTCTGACCAAAGCCGCCGATCTTAAAGACCCCAAGGCGATATCCAACTTGGCTTACCTACTGCTCAAATCAAACAGCCAGGACACGGTGTCTGATTCCACCCTTCAGGCCAAGGCCTACGCTCTCCTGGGCCATGCCTACTCCCACGGCATAGGTGTGACCTACGACCACACCGAGGCCAACCGCTGCTTCGCAAAGGCAGCCCTCCTCGGCGATCCCGCCGCGGCATTCATAATAGCGGAAACCCTTGAAATCTTTCCGGATGCAATCTCCTCCCTGCTGACACCCGAAGAAGCGGCAAAGATGCCAGATGCAGCAACCCTGAAAGAGCAAGCGGCAAGAGCAGGAATAACCACCTCCGACCAAGCGACAAAAGCCCTGCTCCCATAAGCCTCCACTCCTTTCTGCTGTCTCAGCCCGCTTCCTGAGTCCCCACTCCTTTCTACTGTCTCACCTCGCTCCCTGAGTCTCCACTCCTTTCTGCTGTCTCATCTCGCTCCCTGAGTCCCTTGTAGTGGTGTTGTGTGAGGGCCGGAGCCCGAAGCCAAGGAAGCAGGTTGCATAGCGGTTTTGGGGGAGTGTGAGCGCAAAGCGCGAAGCAGAAGAATTTATGATTGCCTTTTCGCAGATTTTTGCTAACTTTGCAAGTTGATAACAAGCTAATGTCATGACTCACAAATATGACTATCTCGTAATAGGATCCGGCATCGCAGGAATGTCGTTCGCCCTAAAGGCCGCGCGTCGCGGCAACTCTGTGGCTATCATATGTAAATCCACTCTCGATGAGGCTAATACAAACTTCGCGCAAGGCGGTGTAGCCTCTGTGACTAACCTCGAACTCGACAACTTCGACAAGCATATCCACGACACGATGGTAGCCGGAGACTGGCTCTCCGATCCGGCTGCTGTGGAGCAGGTGGTAAAAAATGCCCCCGAGCAAATCAAGGAGTTGCTCTCATGGGGTGTAGACTTCGACAAGAAGCCCGACGGCAATTTCGACCTCCATCGGGAAGGTGGGCACTCCGAATTCCGTATTCTCCACCATGCCGACAACACCGGTGCGGAGATTCAGCAAAGCCTCATTAAGCGTATCATAGCTGACCCTAACATCGATGTCTTTGACCACAGGTTTGCCGTCGAGATCATCACCGAGCACCACCTCGGCCGCATCGTGACACGCCGCACCCCCGACATAAACTGCTTCGGAGCATACATCCTCAATGAAGAGACCGGCTCCGTTGATACATTCCTCGCCCGTGTCACGGTCATGGCTACAGGCGGCATTGGTGCCGTATACGGTGCCACCTCCAACCCTCTTGTCTCCACCGGCGACGGCATCGCCATGGTATACCGTGCCAAGGGCACCGTAAAGGATATGGAGTTCATCCAGTTCCACCCCACAGTGCTCTACCACCCGGGAGACCGCCCCTCATTCCTCATCACCGAGGCTATGCGCGGCTACGGCGCAGTGCTCAAGAATATCCACGGCGAGGAGTTCATGCAAAAATATGACCCGCGCCTATCTCTGGCCCCACGCGATATAGTGGCGCGTGCCATCGACTCCGAAATGAAGCAGGCCGGCTCCGACCACGTATATCTCGATGTGACACACAAAGACCCGGAGGAGACAAAACGACATTTCCCAAACATCTACGAGAAGTGCCTTTCGCTTGGCATAGACATAACCAAGGATATGATTCCGGTGGCCCCGGCCGCACACTATCTCTGCGGTGGCATTAAGGTTGACCTCAACGGGCAAAGTTCAATCAAACGTCTCTACGCCATAGGTGAGTGCTCCTGCACCGGACTTCACGGTGGCAACCGTCTCGCTTCCAACTCCCTGATTGAAGCCGTGGTATATGCCGACGCAGCCGAGAAGCACGCCTCCTCGCTCGTCAACGGTTACGACTTCCGCACCGATGTGCCCGACTGGAACGACGAAGGCACCGAGCATCCCGACGAACTTGTGCTGATTACCCAGAGCGAAAAGGAGGTGGCCCAGAT
>CAJUIJ010000081.1 GCA_910586175.1 uncultured Muribaculaceae bacterium
ACCCATGGCTTGAGCCATACGCAGGGGCCATAGAGGGACGACATCATGATGTGGTGCGCAAACTTGAGGAACTTACCGCCAATACAGACGGCAGCCTCAAAAAATTCGCGAACGCATATAATTACTTCGGTTTGCACAGGGAGAAATCGGGCAAGTGGACATTCAGGGAGTATGCACCCAATGCCACCAAGATATATATCATCGGCACGATGAACGACTGGAGCGACAAGGCCGAATATGAACTGAAGCCGGTAGGCAACGGCAACTGGGAGGTAAAACTCCCTGCCGACGCACTTCACCACGGTGACCTCTATAAATTGCACATGTATTGGAACGGCGGCGAGGGAGAACGACTCCCTGCATATGCACGCCGCGTGGTGCAGGACAACGATACAAAGATATTCTCGGCTGAGGTTTACGCTCCGGAGCATCCATACCAGTTCAAGATGAAGAAATTCACGCCCGACACGAAACCGCTTCTTATATATGAAGCGCACATCGGCATGGGCGAGAATAAGGAAGGCGTGGGCACCTACGACGAGTTCAGGCGCAATGTGCTGCCACGCATAGCCAAGGATGGCTACAATACCATTCAGCTGATGGCAATTCAGGAGCATCCATATTACGGCTCATTCGGCTACCACGTGAGCAACTTCTATGCAGCCTCCTCACGATTCGGCACCCCCGACGAGTTGAAACGGCTCATCGATGACGCGCACGAGATGGGCATTGCGGTAATCATGGACATAGTGCACTCACACGCAGTGAAAAACGAACTCGAAGGTCTCGGACGTTTCGACGGTTCTTACGACCTCTACTTCTACGGAGACTCACGCCGCGAGCATCCGGCATGGGACTCACTCTGCTTCGACTATGGCAAGAACTCCGTGCTGCACTTCCTGCTATCCAACTGCAAATTCTGGCTCGATGAATATAAATTCGACGGCTTCCGCTTCGACGGTGTGACTTCGATGCTATATTACAACCATGGCCTTGGTAAAGCATTCGGCGGCTATGGCGACTACTATGACGGAGGCCAGGATGTCAATGCTTTGGTGTATCTTTCGCTTGCCAACATACTGATTCATGAAGTCAACCCGAAAGCTATCACAATAGCCGAGGAGATGAGCGGCATGCCGGGTCTGGCCGCGAAGTTTGAGGATGGCGGCATGGGCTTCGACTATCGCCTGGCAATGGGCATACCCGACTATTGGATTAAAATGATTAAGGAGAAGAAGGATGAAGATTGGCATCCGACCTCGATATTCTGGGAACTGACCAACCGCCGCTCAGACGAGAAGACCGTAAGCTACTGCGAGAGCCATGACCAGGCGCTTGTGGGCGACAAGACCATCATATTCCGGCTGATAGACAAAGAGATGTATTGGCACATGATGGTTGGAGACAACAATGGCGTGGTGGCAAGGGGCATAGCGCTACACAAGATGATACGTTTGGTGACATTAGCCTCAATCAACGGTGGCTACCTCAACTTCATGGGCAATGAGTTCGGACATCCCGAATGGATAGACTTCCCGCGCGAAGGAAATGGCTGGAGTTATAAATATGCACGCAGGCAGTGGGATCTTGTGGACCGCGAAGACCTGCAATATAAGTATCTCAACGGCTTCGACAACGCGATGATTGAGCTTGTGTCGGGCGTATATGACTTCCAGGCCCTACCGGTTGAGAAACTTTGGGAGAAAGATGACGACCAGGTGCTGGCCTTCCGCAGGGGCGACCTTATCTTCGTGTTCAACTGGAGTCCCAACCGCTCGTTCGACGGCTACGGCTTCTTGGCTCCGGCCGGCGAATATGAGGTGGTGCTTGACTCAGATTCACCCGACTTCGGGGGTATGGGCTTTGTGGATGACAGTGTGCGCCACTTCACGCAGCCGGATCCGCTCTACACACCGGCCGGCAAAGGATGGCTGAAGATGTATCTGCCCGCACGCACCGCCCAGGTGCTCCGCATGGTGCGTCCGCAACCTGAAGGTGTGGCAAAGAAGAGAGTCGCCGCCAAGAAAACCGGCACAGCCAAGAAGGCAGAAACTACAAAAAAAGGATGCACCTCAAAGAAGGCATGTGCCACAAAAAAGCAAAAAAAGGATGAATAAGATAGTTATCGCCATAGATGGCTATTCATCGTCGGGCAAGAGCACTATGGCCCGCGAGCTCGCACGTCGCATCGGGTATGTCTATGTGGACTCCGGTGCGATGTACAGGGCCGTGACACTCTATGCTATAGAGCATGGCATGGCCAAGGATGGTAAGGTAGACAGCAATGCACTCGTGGCTGCACTACCGGAGATTAAGATATCATTTGAACCGGCAGGGGCCGATGGTGTGCAGCACACATTGCTCAACGGAAGGGATGTGGAGCGCGAAATACGCGACATGCAGGTGAGTTCGCTGGTCAGCCCTGTGGCGGTGATACCGGAGGTACGCGAGCATCTCGTGAAACTGCAACAAGAGGCCGGCAAGCATAAAGGCATCGTGATGGATGGCCGCGACATCGGAACCACGGTGTTTCCCGATGCGGAGATGAAAGTGTTTGTCGACGCATCGCCCGAGGTCAGGGCCGAACGAAGACTTAAAGAACTTGAGGCCAAGGGTGAGAATGTGAACTATGAAGAGGTGCTTGCCAACATAAAGGAGAGAGACCACATAGATAGCACACGCGAAGTTTCGCCACTGCGTAAGGCTTCCGACGCACATGTGCTCGACAACGACCACATGAATCACAAGCAGCAGATGCAATGGCTGCTCGATCTCTATAACGTGATTATTAACGAATAATAGCAGACTATGGTGGTAGAGATAGATGAGAATTCAGGATTCTGTTTCGGTGTGGTGACAGCTATCGACAAGGCAGAGGCAGAGCTTACCCGAGGCAAAGGGCTGGCATGTCTGGGCGACATAGTGCACAACGCATCGGAAGTGGAACGGCTGAGGCTCCGTGGTCTTGACACCATAACCCATGAAGACCTGGAAGAGCTTCACGACAGCGCAGTGCTTCTGCGCGCGCATGGAGAGCCGCCATCAACCTATGAGCTTCTCAGACGCAACAACAACCGCGTGATTGACGCCACGTGCCCGGTAGTGCTTAGACTCCAGCAGCGCATCAAGCAAGCCTATGATGAGGCTAAGCAGCGATATGCAAACCGCCAGACACAGAGCATGCCACTGATATTGATATATGGCAAGCATGGGCATGCTGAGGTGAATGGACTCGTAGGGCAGACAGAAGGCAATGCCGTAGTGGTGCAGGGCGTGGATGCTCTCAACGATATAGACCTCGACCGCGACATATTGCTCTACTCTCAGACCACCAAGAGCATAGAAGGCTTCAAGCATATTGTAGAGGAGATAAAAAAGCGCAAACGCAAGGGCACTTTTGAATATTTCGACACTATATGCAGGCAAGTGGCCACGCGTTCGGAGAAAATCAAGGGGTTCGCTGCGAGCCACGACACAGTAATCTTTGTGAGCGGGGCCAAGAGTTCAAACGGCAAGGTGCTGTTGGAGGAATGCCGCAAGGTGAACCCGCGCACATATGCCGTGACCGACGGCAATGAGGTGAAGCGGGAATGGATAGAGGGGGCACAAAGCATCGGCATATGCGGTGCTACTTCCACCCCGGCATGGCTGATGGAGGAAGTGCGCGAGGTGGTGATTGGTATGGAATCATAATAAACTGAGATATAACAGACATAAACTGAGATATGATAGGCTACGATGAGAAATACATGCGGCTCGCTCTTGAAGAAGCGAAACAGGCCTATGATAAGGGGGAAATACCGATAGGCGCTGTAGTGACAAGCAGGGGGAGAGTGGTGGGAAGAGGGCACAACATGACCGAGGCCCTCACCGATGTCACCGCACACGCCGAGATGATAGCCCTCACAGCTGCAAGCGAGACTTTGGGAGGCAAGTATCTGCCGGAGTGTACCATATATGTCACTGTGGAACCATGTACCATGTGTGCCGGGGCTTTGGGATGGAGTCAAATCGGAAGGATTGTGTATGGTGCTTCCGATGAGAAAAGGGGATATTTCAACCATACGATGGCACGCAACAGTGCCCTGCACCCTAAAACCATCGTCGAAGGGGGTGTGTTGGAGGATGAGTGCAGACAACTTATGCAAGACTTTTTCAAAAATCTACGCTGAATAAATTTTAAAATTTGGAATTTAGAATCTTTTGAATTTTTGAATTTAGATTTTATCGAAGAAGTTGTTTAAACAACTTCGAATTTAGAATTTAGAATTTGAAATTTTATATCTTTTGAATTTTATAAATTTATGCATCGCCTTAATCGAACTATCTAACGACTTCATGAAATGAAAGAGAACAGAATCAATCTTAGATCTAAAATGCGCGGCGCTGTAGTGGGCTTCGCATTTGGAGAGGCATTGGGCTATGGCACAGAATTCATGACCCGCCAACAGGTGCGCACATATTATCCGGGTGGATTACGCGAATTCAGCCAGATAATCAGAGATGCGCATCGCAGTCAGCGCAAACGTGGTGAACCGGGTCATGAGACCAGGATGCTCTCAACCATGGCAGAGACATTTCTCAAAGAGGGGAAATTCGATATACGGGTGCTGGCTCGCAAGTTTAAGCAATGGCTCGCTACGGTGGAGAGCGATTATCCGGCGATAATACCGGTGATTTGTATGACTCCCGGATGGGAGGAGAATCCCGTGGCTACAGCCCATAAGGTGTGGCATGAACGTAACATCAGGGAAGCTTCAAACGAAGCACTGCCACGCGGCATACTCGCAGCGATTATAAGCAACGAGAAAGATATGGCTGAAAACACCCGCAAGTTGGTGCTTATGACCAATGATGACTCCCGCTGTCTTGCCACTACGATGATGATCGCCACGATGATCTCCAAACTGCTTTATGAAGACCGGGAGGCCACATATGATGAGCTTGCGGAAATAGGAAGACGAATTGATCCCCGCACACTGCATTATCTCGAGAAAGCATATGAGGGCGACATATATTCGCTGAAGGTGGATGATGAGGAGACTCAGTGCTGGACCCGCAAGTCTACAGCGGCAGCATTGTGGGGATTACGGCATGGCAAGGATGCTGCCGACAGCATATTCAAAGTGGTTGACCTTGGAGGCGACAGCGACAATAATGCTGCAATAGTCGGCTCCATGGTGGGTATCAAGTATGGATATGAGGCACTCCCTGAAGAGAAAGAGAAACTGATCGGACTTGATGGACTTATTGACGTCGCCGACAAACTTTGTGACTTAATAAAAGAGAGAGAGAAGATAGCTGAAGATGAATAAAAGATGCAAGGCCTGGATAGAGGCTATGCGACTGCATACGCTGCCGGTTTCGGTGGCGGGTGTGCTGACAGGTGGCGGATGTGCCGCCTATTATCGGGCATTCTCATGGCTCCCATTTCTGATTTGCCTCGCTTTTGCAGTCTGCGCTCAGATTGTGTCAAACTTCGCCAACGAATATTTCGACTACCGCAACGGTCTTGACCGTAAGGGACGCGAAGGATTCAAGCGAGGGGTGACAGAGGGTGACATCAGGCCCGAAGCCATGCTACGCGCCACTTTGGGCTTGCTCGGATTCACCTGCCTTATAGGATGCTCGCTGATATATTGGGGAGGCTTGTGGATGATTCCTGTGGGAATCGCCATTGCGATATTCGCATTAGCATACAGCACCGGCCCCTACCCTCTCTCGCACCATGGGTGGGGCGAGGTGGCGGTTGTGATATTTTTCGGCATAGTGCCGGTGCTCTTCACCACATATGTGCAGACTCAATCATGGTCTATGCTCCCGGTGGCATTCCCTCTATCGCTCGCCATAGGCTTGATGGGAGCCAATGTATTGGTTGTCAACAATTATCGCGACATCGAAGATGACCGTGCGGTGGGCAAACGCACGTTGGCCGTAAGGTGGGGCAAAAAGGGTGTGCTTAACCTTTATCTTGCCAACGGTTTTGCGGCATTGCTTTGCATTGAGATTGCTACGGCTTTACGCATAGGATTAATATGGCAGATTGGGGCTCTCGCCTATATCAACCTTCATTACATGATATGGATCAAGATGGCAGCCAGCAACGGACATGAGCTGAATCCACTTTTAGGCAAGACTGCCATGCTCATGGCCGGTGTCGCAGCATGGCTGCTTGTGGCATTGAGCTGCAACCCGATATAGTTATCATCACAAGAAATGGCAGAACAGAAATATAAACGTAAACCGGCATTTGAGCCGATAAAAGAGGATGCTACAGGCAAATTGCCTCCTCATGATACAGACTTGGAAGAGGTGGTGCTCGGGGCCTTGATGCTCGAGAAGGATGCCTATATGAATGTGGCGGACTTCCTGACACCCGACGCATTTTATGACCCCCGCAATGCCAAGATATATGACGCGATCAGCACGCTTGGTTTCAATCAGCGGCCAATTGATATGATGACCGTCACCGAGCAGCTCCGCGTGAACGGGACTCTCGACGAGGTGGGGGGCGCGGTGCGTATCACTGAGCTTACGGCGCGTGTCTACTCAGCGGCAAATGTGGAGTATCATGCCAAGATCGTGTCGCAGAAGTTCCTTGCGCGCCGTCTAATCACTTTTGCATCGCAAATAGAGACAGATGCGTTTGATGAGAGCAATGATGTGGATGACTTGCTGCAGCAAGCCGAGGGTAAACTGTTTGAGATTTCGCAGACGCATCTGAAGCGGGAGGTTACTCAGATTGACCCTGTACTCAACCTTGCCTTGGAACAGATTCAGACAGCAGCCAACACCGAGACCGGTCTGTCGGGATTGAAAACAGGCTATGATGAGCTTGACAGGATGACTTCGGGATGGCAGAACTCCGACTTGATAATCATAGCTGCACGCCCCGCCATGGGTAAGACGGCATTTGTGCTCTCCATGGCCAAGAACATGGCGATAGACTTCGGCACACCGGTGGCTATATTCACACTTGAGATGGCGAATGTGCAGCTTGTGAAGCGTATGATAAGCAACGTGGCTGACCTTGAAGGTGAAAAAATCAAGAGCGGTCAGCTTTCGCCTGATGAATGGACACGGCTCAACACAAGGATAGCGGGAGTATACAGCGCCCCGATGTATCTTGATGAGACTCCCGGTCTAAGCATAACGGAGCTGCGCACCAAGGCACGCCGGCTTGTGCGGGAGCATGGTGTTAAGCTCATCATGATAGACTACTTGCAGCTCATGAATGCCACAGGCATGAAACTGGGCAGCCGCGAGCAGGAGGTGTCTACAATATCGCGCTCACTCAAGGCACTGGCCAAGGAGCTCAACATACCTATCATTGCGCTATCGCAGCTCAACCGAAGCACCGAGACACGTGAGGACAAGCGACCTGTGCTGTCTGACCTTCGCGAGTCGGGAGCTATTGAGCAGGATGCCGATATCGTGTGCTTCATACACCGTCCGGAATACTACACCAAGAGTTCGGAAGATGCCAACGGCAACGACATAAGGGGACTCGCAGAACTGATAGTGGCAAAGCACCGAAGCGGTGCGGTGGGCGATGTGAAGCTGAGGTTCGTGAGCAAGTATGCACGTTTCGAAAACTGGGATGCGAGCATCAATATGGTGCAGGAGGCCTTTAATGAATCAGGTATGGAACTGCGGCAGGTGGAATCGCGCATGAACTCTGAGAGTGGTCAAGATGGATTCGCATTTGCAGCAGGAAGCGGAACCGGCACCACTCCAGACATTATGCCGGGGCCTGGCGAAACGCCAGTACCATTCTGACAATTAATACATTAAACCTTTCATAATAAAGATTCGCACCAAAAAGGTTAATAAATAATCTAAAATGTTAAAATATAGTTGAACCTTTTGCAGCAACCTTATGTTATAATATCAAACGAAGCCGAAAGGCATAAACATTATGGTTATGGAAAAGGATACTAACAAACCGGTTCGCGAAGACCAGGAACTTCCGAACCAAAAAGCTGAAGGACTCATGGCAGAAGGAAAGAGAAAGAAAAACAATGGTAAGAGAAAAGTCAATAACCTGTGGCTTTGGCTTGGAGTAATCATTCTGATATTCATACTCGTATGGTGGTTATGGACAGTAGGAATGGTAGAAGACACAACCGGAATCACCAACGGATAATTCTCAATACTGCCAACAGTAATTAAGAAATAAGAACCCAAAGAACCAACCGGCCATTCAAGGTCCTTATAAAGGGTCAATTTTCATATTCTGAAGACCGGGTAACTGCCTCAGGCGCTTAGCGTCTGAGGTTTGTTGTTTATTACAATCTGCCTTGATCCATGTATGAATAGTGACCGTCAGTGGTAACAATCACATGGTCGAGCATTGTCAAGTCGAGTTGTTTGCAGGCTTCCCTGAGCCTACGTGTGATCTGGTCGTCGGGTCCGGAGGGTGCCAAAGTGCCTGACGGATGATTATGCACAAGCACTACTCCTTCGGCATGTGCGAGCAAGGCATTCTTAAGTATTTTCTTTACATCAAACACCGAGGCCACGCTGCTACCCGCACTCATGCGCATTTTGCCTATGACGCGGTTGCCACGGTTTAAAAAGATCACCCATATTTCCTCGTGAGGCAAGTCTCCTATCACGTGTCGCATCATCGAGAAGATATCAGACGAGGATGTGATGCGCGGACGGTCGCCCACTTTTTCGTTGCTATATCGCTTCACTATCTCCATTATGGCCATGACCTGCACTGCCTTCGTATCGCCTATACCTCTGATTTCCTTGAGTTGTTCTATGGAAGAGCGACATAGGTTGCCGAAAAAATTGCCATGAAGCTGCATAATGTCGCGACACATCTCCGTGATTGGATATCCCGGGGTGCCGGTGCGCAATATAAGGGCAAGCAGTTCGGCATTGCTCAATGCCTCAACTCCATAACGCTTCGCCTTTTCGCGCGGTTGATCATCGCTCGACTGCTCCTTGACAGTCAGCACACGCTTTGCGTCAGCACGCGCACCATAATCGTCGGAAAAATCCGGAGCATCCTCAAATCCGCTTATGCTCATAGCTTTTCGTTCTTACCCTTGCGAATTTCTATTTCCTCCTGTATATCGCGGCCTTTCCCAAGAATTATCTTAGAGACGTAGGCCTTTATGAATCCTGTGCCGTAACCAAAGAGTTGCACCATGGAAGCTGCCACAGCAAGTGCTGCAATCTTGAGGTCGCGCTCAGACTTGAGTGCGGCGATGAATAAAGCCAATAGATAGATGATGAGAGGAATAACCATCCACTTCGATATCAACGTGCCGAGTGCAAGGGCAATCGCTCCTATGGTGAAGAGTGCCGGCAACCAGTGCACGAGTTTCATGGAGCCGGGATATAGGAGTTCAAGTGTGATTCGCGACATGCCGAACACATGCACTTGGCGCCAGAATTTGTCGAGGTCGCCACGGCGCTTGTGATAAACAAATACATCGGGAAAAAGTGCGATGCTGAATCCGGCATTGCGGATGCGTGTGGACATGTCGATATCTTCGCTGAACATCTCGCGGAATCCACCTACCGAGTCATAGACTCTACGCGAGAACCCCATATTGAAGGTGCGAGGCGTGAATTTTTCCATCGACTTCTTCTTGCCTCTTATACCTCCTGTGGTAAGAAATGAGGTCATGGCGAAGTTGATGGCTTTTTGCGTAGGGGTAAAATACTCATGCGCGGCATCGGGTCCGCCGTAGCAATCCACAGGATTGCGGGCAAGTTCGTTGCGCAGAGTCTCCACAAAACGAGGTGGCAAGATACAGTCAGAGTCGACAAAGACCAGGAAGTCTCCGTCGGCCCTGTCGATACCATAATTGCGGGCGATGCTGCGGCCCTCATTATCCTTGCGGAAATATTTGAGATTGAAGCCAGGGTCAGTGTCAGGTTTCCATGAGCCATCGGCCAAGAGTGTGGCCGGCAATGCCGGCACTGTAGAGCCATCCTCTACGAGCACCAGCTGGAAATTGCTGTCGGTCTGCTCACGAAGGCTCGCCATAAGGTCGGCCACCTCATCAGGACGATTATAGACCGGAACAATGATTGAGAGAAGCATCGCCATGTGTATATATTTATATGAAAGGCTCCGGCTTATGCCGAAGCCTTTCTATTGTGTATATGTTATGTGAATCAAGCCTTGACGCGACCTACGTAACTACCGTCGCGAGTGTCTACTTCGATAAGCTCGCCTTCGTTGATGAAGAGGGGCACCTTAACAGTTGCACCTGTCTCCACAGTAGCGGGTTTGAGAGTGTTGGTGGCGGTATCGCCTTTGAGACCCGGCTCAGTGTATGTGATCTTGAGCACAGTCTTCATCGGCATCTCTGCATAGAGCACAGTGTTGGTAGAAGCATCAGATACTACTTCCACGGTGTCGCCCTCCTTCATGTAGGCAGCGCCGGTAACGAGTTCCTTGCTGATAGGAATCTGCTCGAAAGTCTCATTGTTCATGAAGATATCATCCTCACCATCAGCATAAAGATACTGATAGGGACGACGCTCCACACGCACATCCTCGAGTTTCTCACCGATGTTGAAACGACGTTCTATAACGCGGCCATCCACTACGTTCTTGAGCTTTGTACGCATGAAGGTGTTACCCTTGCCGGGTTTCACGTGGAGGAATTCCACGCAGAAGTAAAGCTGATTATCAAGACGGATGCATGTTCCGTTCTTGATGTCTTGAGCGTTCATCATAATTATTTATACTACTTTTTATGTTTGAATTTACAAATTCGTGTGACTACATCACCACAATGTGCAAAATTACAAAAAAAACTTCAGATAATCCAACAGTTGAGGCTTCTGAGCAAAAAAAACGTAAATAATCGGGGCATAAATGCGAACATTGTATGAGTTTGAACAAGTTTGAGTGACAAAATTTGTAAGAATGAAAAAAAATAATTAATTTTGCAGCCGAATGCGTAGAAGCGTCCATGCGCGAACGTATTTACAATTTGCAAATTAAAAATCAGAATACAAAATGAAAAGGACTTTTCAACCCTCAAGACGCAGAAGAATCAACAAGCACGGATTTCGTTTGAGAATGGCCACAAAGAATGGCCGCAAGGTTCTCGCTCGCCGTCGTGCCAAAGGACGTGTGGAACTCACAGTATCTGACCACATGTCAACGAAGTAAAAATCCGTCTGACTAAAAAAACCTCCTCCGCAGGGCCCTGCGG
>CAJUIJ010000082.1:0-1277 GCA_910586175.1 uncultured Muribaculaceae bacterium
AAAGCAAATTCAAATTAAAAACTCGTTACTTAAATTTAAAATGACTCATTACTTATATCGAGATGAAAAATATAATGATCACCGGCGGTGCCGGTTTCATCGGCTCGCACGTGGTGCGCCTTTTTGTCAACAAGTATCCAGACTATAACATAATCAACCTCGACAAGCTGACATATGCCGGCAACCTCGCCAACCTCCGCGACATCGAGAATTGCCCCAACTATAAGTTTGTCCGCGCGGACATCTGCGATTTTGACGAGATGCTCCGCATCATGCGCCAACACCACATCGACGGCATAATCCACCTTGCCGCCGAGAGCCACGTGGACCGCTCGATACTCGACCCGTTCACTTTCGCACGCACCAACGTCATGGGCACCCTCTCCCTGCTCCAGGCTGCCAAGATTGCGTGGGAGGAGTCTCCCGAAGGATTCGAGGGCAAGCTCTTCTACCACATCTCAACCGATGAAGTCTATGGGGCGCTCGAGCTGACTCACCCCGAAGGCACGGACTCTCCATTCACCACCACTGCCTCATCAGCGCACCACCACTACGCTTTCGGCACGGAATTCTTCCTCGAGACCACCAAATACAATCCTCACTCTCCCTACTCCGCATCAAAGGCCGCAAGCGACCATTTCGTTCGCGCATACCACGACACTTACGGCATGCCGACTCTGATAACAAACTGCTCCAACAATTACGGCCCCTACCAATTTCCCGAGAAGCTGATACCTTTATTTATCAACAACATACGCCAGCGCAAGCCCCTACCCGTATACGGCAAGGGAGAGAACGTGCGCGACTGGCTCTTCGTAGAGGACCACGCAAGGGCAATCGACCTAATTTTCCACAAGGGAAAACCGGCACAGACCTACAACATCGGTGGTTTCAACGAGTGGAAAAACATCGACCTCATCAAGGTAATAATAAAGACTGTGGACCGCCTGCTCGGCAACCCGGAAGGCTACTCCGACGAACTAATCACCTACGTCACCGACCGCAAGGGCCACGACATGCGCTACGCCATAGACTCCCGCAAGCTCCAGAGCGAACTCGGCTGGGAACCAAGCCTGCAATTTGAGGAAGGAATAGAGAAAACCGTACGCTGGTATCTCGACAACCAGGACTGGGTAGACAACATCACCAACGGCGACTACCAAGCCTACTACGAAAACATGTACAAAAACCGCTAAAGCAAAGAAAGAAGCAAAAGCAAAGAAAAGAAAGAAGCAGCCGCAAAAGCAAAAAAAGCTGAAAAAGAAGAAAGCTGAAAA
>CAJUIJ010000082.1:1287-11172 GCA_910586175.1 uncultured Muribaculaceae bacterium
TTGCATTGCGGTTTTGGAGGTGTGCGAGCGCAAAGCGCAAGTGAGCGCAAAGCGCGAAAAAGAAAAAGAAAAAGGTCGACTCACGTCGACCTAATTTCTTAATTAAAACAACAATAACAACTTTTTCAGAACGCTTATAGCAGTATTTCTTTATAACACCTATATGTTTTTCAAACCTTACATCACTATAACATCACCCCAGCCAAAAAGGTTTGATGAAAACAAAAAAATTTTTCACACCCTCTCCAACCGATGAAGGAACTGATCAACAAATACGTCTGGATAGTAGACACACTGAACCGCTATGACCGTCTGACCCGCAAGGAGTTGAACGACCTGTGGCGACGTTCTGCCTATGGTGACGGCAACGATATGCCGGAACGCACATTCTACAATTACCGCCGTGGCATAGAGGAAAATTTTCACATCGACATCCTCTGCGACAAGACGGGACATTACTACATAGACCCGGGCCAGCGCGAACAAAACAAGAGCGTCACCAACTGGCTTCTCGAATCGTATGCCGCCAACTCCGCCTTGAAGGAGTCCTCAATCCCCACGGAGCGCATATCGGTAGAAGATGTGCCGTCGGCCAGAGAGTACCTACCATTAGTGCTCGGTGCGATAGGCGATTCTTCACGAATCCGCTTCACCTACGCAGGCTTCTCCCGCTCCTTGCCGGAGAGGGACATCGTTTTCGACCCTTATTTCGTGAAGCGCTACAAGCAACGCTGGTATATGATAGGGCTTAAACGGAAATCGAACGACATCCGCACCTACGCCCTCGACCGAGTCAAGGAGATGGTCACGCTCAACGAGCATTTCAAGATGCCCGACATCACTCCCGAACCATTCTTCTCCAACATCATAGGCATAACCGAATCAAAGGGTCGGGTGCGCGATGTCAAGATTATGACAACACCCGTACAGGCTAAGTATTTCCGCGCCCTGCCATTCCATCCTTCGCAGCAGGAAACCATACACGACAAGTATTCAATATTCACCTACCGTCTTAAGCTCAATTACGAACTCGTGCATGAGCTCCTAAGCTTCGGCTCCTCACTCAAGGTTATAAACCCGCCGGAACTCGTCACGATGATCCGCATGGAGCTTATCGACTCTCTCTCGCTCTACGACCGCCACGACTCCGTGCCGGGACAAAACAACAAATAACGCCCCCAAGCGTTTTTTCTATTATAAGGCCTATCAGCCCTATTAGACTTATCTGGCTTATCTGGCTTATCAGCCCTATTAGCCCCATCAGGCTTATCTGGCTTATTAGCCCTATTAGCCCCATCAGGCTTATTAGCCTTATCAGCCCCATTATAACCCAAAAGAAAAAAGACAATGGCAGATTCCAACTTCATAGACTACGTAAAGATTCTTTGCCGCTCGGGCAAGGGTGGTGCCGGCAGCCGCCATTACCATCGTGCCAAATATATCCCCAAGGGAGGACCCGACGGGGGTGACGGAGGCCGCGGCGGCCACATAATATTGCGTGGCAGCAGCCACATGTGGACCCTTCTCCCCTTGCGCTACCAACGCCATATCTTCGCCACCAACGGCGAGAGCGGCGGTGCAGGCCGAAGCCACGGCAAGGATGGTGAAGACCGCATCATAGAGGTGCCCGTCGGCACCGCCGTCTTCGATGCAGACTCGGGTGAGTTCCTCTGCGAGGTGACCCGCGACGGTGAGGAGATTTACCTGCTCCGGGGCGGTAAGGGTGGACTCGGCAATGTGCATTTCGCCACCTCGACCAACCGTGCCCCCCGATATGCACAGCCAGGCCAACCCTCCATCGAGAAAGCCGTGGTGCTCGAGCTCAAGCTTCTCGGAGACGTGGGTCTCGTGGGCTTCCCTAACGCCGGAAAGTCCACATTGCTCGCAGCTGTCTCTGCCGCCAAGCCTAAGGTGGCAGACTATCCCTTCACCACCATGGAGCCTCAGCTTGGCATCGTAAGCTATCGTGGTGACCGTTCGTTCGTAATGGCCGACATACCGGGCATCATTGAGGGTGCCGCTGAGGGCAAAGGTCTCGGTCTCCGTTTTCTCCGCCACATCGAGCGCAATGCTGTGCTGCTCTTCATGGTGCCTGCCGACTCCGACGACATTGCCAAAGACTATAATATCCTCCTCAACGAAGTGCGAGAGTTCAATCCGGACCTCGCCACAAAGAGCCGGGTGCTCGCCATAAGCAAGTCTGATATGCTCGACGACGAACTCCGCGAAGAGATCGCCAAGACCCTTCCGGACGATTGCCCCACGATTTTCATATCAGCAGTAACCGGACAGGGCATACCCGAACTCAAGGATCTCCTATGGCGAGAAATCACCTCCGAGGATAACCAGACCGACTACGCCATAACTCACCGTCCGCTCGACATAAGGCACCGTGTGGCCGAGGAAGACAATTTCATCTTCGAGCCTGAACCGATAGAAGATGACGACGAGCTGAACCTCGAGACCGACGAAGACTGGGAAGATGAGTTCTGGGACGAAGAATCTTCTGTAAACAGCTAAAAGTCATAATAACTTTATGACTTTTAGTTAATTAAACAAACTCATGCTTCAGATTGACTTGACCGGCATAATACGTTCCCGCGTGTCGGGTTGGAAGGGGAAGCTGATTCCCGGCTTCCTGCTCCGCCGGCTCGAGAAGCTGATTCGCCAGGACCGGCTGAATGAGCTTCTCCGCATCACTTATCCCGCCACCGGCAGCAAGTTCTCCAAGGCTATCTACGACACTCTCGGCATTACGCTCGATGTCAATGGCATCAACAATATCCCGTCGGAGGGGCGCTTTATTTTCGCATCGAATCATCCGCTCGGCGGACTCGACGGCATGGGTATCGTCAAGGTGCTCGGCGAGCATTATGGCGACGATAATATCCGTTTCCTCGTAAACGACCTCCTCATGCACGTGGAGCCTCTACGCACCGTATTCCTGCCAATCAATAAGTATGGTGCGCAAGGGCGAACTGCCGCTGCCGCCATAGCAACCACTTACGAATCTGACAAGCAGGTGATTATATTTCCGGCAGGCCTCGTGTCGCGTCTGCACGATGATGGCAGCGTGCGCGACCTCGAGTGGCATAAGTCGTTCGTGCAGAAGGCCGTGCAATATCAACGCGACATTATACCCATGCGTTTCGATGGTCTGAACCGCCCCAAGTTCTACCGTCTGGCCCGATGGCGCAAGAAGTCGGGCATAAAGGTCAACCTGGAGCAGGCTATGCTTCCCGCCGAGTTATGCGAGGCGAGCGGCAAGAAGTTCGCGATAAACTTCCTCCCGCCCGTGAAGTGGCAAACCCTACGCGACCGAATCAAGGCCGGAGAATCACCCACCGACATAGCAGCATCGCTGCGCGACGCACTATATCAGCATTGATAATATAATTACGGCAGTTGCGGCATTTCGCCACAACTGCCGTAATTATATTATCATAAGCAATTATCAATATCGTATTTTCTTGACTGCCATGCCTTGGCGCACTATATATATGCCACCCGGCTGCATCTCATTCACGCGCACTCCTTGCAGCGTGTAGATTTCATAAGGCTTGTCAAAGTCGATTCCGGCCTGTGCCGCGCCATCCTCTCCTAAGATAATCTCCTGCACTCCTGTGTTGCCGGGACGCACCACCGCCACCTTGTGAACCTTGTAACCATGGCCTTTCAAGTATATGCCGTCGTTATTGACTCCGCGAAGCAACGTGCCGTCGCTCATCGGAATAACATATTCGCTTCCTGAAATCGGCTCGTAGTCGATATATTTGTTCCAGTCATCGCCGGTCAGCTTGTATACCACCTGAATCTCGGCCCCGCTGTCGCAGCTCACGTAGAGCTTCACCTTGTCTTTCGATGTAAGATTGCCGCCCAATACGTTTCGCTCTATATGATAGGTGTCATCCCAGCTCGCTATGTACTGTTCGGGCTGCGCCACCACGGTCTCACCCGCATCTCCGGGCTTTATCGGCTCTTCCGGTTCACCGGGGTCTTCGCCCCCACCTTCGCCAAACACGCTGCATTCCACAGCCGTATCCTGTATGCCGTTACGTCCTTTCACCGTATTGGTGCCGTTGGGCTTATAATAGGAGTCGTCATAGCCGCCAAACATATCGCACGCCTCTGTGCCACCTCCGTTGCCGGTCCACGACCATACCATCCAGCCCATATTCTTCTCTTTGGTGTAGTCAAGTATCGTCTGCCAAGCTATGCTGTGGCCCTGATGCTCGCAGGCAAACTCGCCAAGTATAACCGGCACCCCTATATTAAGGGCATTGTCGATGTTGCTGCGCACATTATAATCCGAACCGGCGGCATCCTGGTAGAAGTGCATCGAGAATATGGTATTATTCTCACTGTCGCATGCGGCAACCTCCGCACCCTTATTGAAGATGCTGCGCGGATACTGCCCGTAACCGGCGCAGTCAACCACCAAGGTGTTCTTTATACCGGCATTGCGAAGTGCGGGTATCGCCTTCTTATATCCGTCGGCCCAGGGGTCAATATGCCATGAACCGTACCATTCGTTTGAGATGTTGAGCAGCACTGTCTTGCGGTGTGCGTTGAGCACATCTTTCATCTCTATCCAGAAGTTCACCGCCCGCTCCAAGTCAGAATAGTTGTCCGAACCGGTCTCATCGTGAGTATTGAATACCGCAATCAGCTTATTTTCTTCACATATGCCTATAAGCCGCTCCAGATCGGCAGCTGAGCATTTCTGCCATCTCGCCCCGTCGGCAAGCTGTATGCGTATCACATTGGAGCCGATGCGCTTGGCTGCCGGTATCACGCTGTATTCATGGCCACGTTGCCACGCCCATGAATAGTTGACACCCCTCATCACGAACTCCTTGCCGTTGGCATCCATAAGCTTAGTGCCGCTCGTATAGAAGCCGTCGGCCGCAATGGCACTTCCCATCACGCCCAATGCCCCTGCAAGAATTGTAGCTAATTTCTTCAAGTCTGTTAGATTTTATTGGTTATTGTTTCGGCTGCAAATTAACAAAACTTTTAATGTTAAAACTCACACTCTTTTTTCTCTTCATTACACTTTTTTGACATTTGCGCATCACCTCTGCATCATGATTGCCATTCAACTGCCATTCGCGAAAATATATTTGCAAGTTCACATATTTCTGACTAAATTTGCAAGTTGGTATGCCCATGCCTCTGCATGTGCATCACCGCATATCAGCTTATAAACTCATAAAACCCAAAGACATAAGAAGATACAATGGACAAACGTTCGCTTAACGCACTGTTGCTGATGACGCTCGTCTTCATCGTGTTCATGTGGCTTACCCCCAAGGAGCAGCCACAGCAGAATGACGCGCAAAACCCGGATGTCACCACTGAGACCCCGGTATCAACCACCATCGATGCCCTCTCGCCTACTGAGCGCGATTGGCTCGTGCAGAACATAACCGCCAACGGCACGATGCAGCTCGGCGCAGACTCTCTCCGCTCATATACTCTCAACCAGAATGGCATGAACCTGACCCTGCGCGGCGATTCCATCTCCGGTACTGTCACGGTGAGCGGTCGCGACATAGCATGGGCCGACATCGTGGCCGGCGACACTTCCAAGATGACAATTGCAGAGCAACGCAAGGCCATTGCAATGGTGCGCGAGGCTTCCGCAGCTCTCGGCAAGTATGGCCGCTTCGCCCATTTCCTCAGCGGCACACCTCAGGCCGTCAAGCTTGAGAATGATGTGCTTGCCCTCGAACTTAACTCCAAGTCGGGATCAATAACCAAGGCTACCCTCAAGAAGTATTTCACGGAGTATAACGCCGACGAGACAAAGAAGGAGAAACGCAACGTGGTGATGTTTGAAGGCGACAAGAATTCTTTCAATTTCAAGCTCCCGCTTCCGCAGCCGGTCGAGACCGCTGAACTATACTTCACCCCCGAACAGATAAATGACTCCACGGTGCGCATGGTCCTGAAGTTTGCCGACGATGCATACTGGGGCATTGAATACACACTCCCCAAGGGCGACAGCTATGTGGTGCGCATGAAAGTCGTGCAGCAGAATATGGCAGCGCTCGTGCAGTCCAACAACCGCAACCTCGGATTCTCATGGACCCAGGATCTCCACCGTCAGGAGCAGGGCCGCATGTTTGAGGAGCGCAACTCCGGCCTCTATTACAAGTTTGCCGGCGGCTCCGTAGAAAACCTCAACGAGAATAAGAATGACAAGGAGGAACGCCAGGCCAAAATCAAGTGGATAGGTTTCAAGAACCAGTTCTTCTCTACTGTAATGGTGGCCGACCGCGCCTTCAACACCGCCGACTTCAGCAGCGATGTGCTCCAGGGTTCGGACTACCTCAAGAGCTTCCAGGCAGAGGCCGTCAGCAACGACTATGACTGGAACAGCACCAACCCCGCCAATTTCTCACTCTTCATCGGCCCCAACCTATATCCGCTCCTTTCTCATCTCGACAAGGAGATCCAGACCGACGAGGACCTCAAGCTCACCAAGCTCATCCCGCTCGGATGGTCTCTCTTCCGCTGGATCAACACCGGTGTCGTGATTCCAGTTTTCACATTCCTCGGCAAGTTCATCAGCAATTATGGCATAATAATACTGCTGCTCACTCTCTTTATCAAGCTGATTCTATTCCCCCTCACCTACAAGTCTTACCGCTCTCAGGCAGTGATGCGCGTGCTCGCCCCCGAAATCAAGGCAATCAACGACAAGTATCCCGGCACGGAGAACGCCATGACCCGCCAGCAGAAGACAATGCAGCTCTACAGCAGCGCAGGAGCCAACCCGATGTCGGGCTGCCTCCCCATGCTCCTTCAGATGCCTGTGCTAATCGCCATGTTTGCCTTCTTCCCCTCTTGTATCGAGCTCCGCGGCGAATCGTTCCTCTGGGCGCATGACCTTTCAGCACCCGATGCAATCATATCATGGAGCGGCAACATACCGCTGGTCACCAAATACTTCGGCAACCACATCTCTCTCTTCTGCCTCCTCATGACCGCCACCAACATCATCTATACATATCTCAACACTCAGAACCAGGCCAACACAATGCCGGGCATGAAGTGGATGATGTATCTGATGCCGATCATGTTCATGGTATTCTTCAACAACTATGCTGCCGGACTCTCATACTACTATTTCCTCTCGCTCCTTATCACCATCGTGCAGACATATTCGTTCCGTTTCTTTATAAACGAAGATAAAGTCCGCGCCAAGATGAAGGAGAACGCCAAGAAGCCTAAAAAGAAATCAGGCTTCATGGCACGCCTCGAGGAGATGCAACGCCAGCAGCAGGCCATGCTCCGCGAACAGCAAAAGCAGCAAGGCCGCCGCAGATAATTCAATTAATAATTAACAATGAATAATGAATAACTGCTTGATGCTGAAAACTTGACTGTCAGTTATTCATTATTCATTGTTAATTATTCATTTTTCAATTTTCAATTGAAACAGCTTCGGGCCATACGGATTCTTATGGCTGCGCTTTTCTTCGCAGCCTGTGCAGCCTGCCTCCTGATCGGGCCGCACGTGCATCCTATGGCCCGTGCTGCATCCCAACTCCAGATTGTACTCTCCTCTGCCTCTGCCACAGCTCTCCTTTCGCTAACGTGGCTCATAATCACCTTCCTCTTAGGCCGCGTATACTGCTCCACGGCATGCCCCATCGGCACCTTTTCCGATATGTTCCTGCGCCTGCGCCGCCGTTCAACACGGCTCAACAAGCCTTTCCGCTACCGCTCACGCGCCCCCTGGGCCATACACATACTCTGGGTCTATCTGCTATGCGTGGTCGTCGGCATTGTCGCAGTGCCATTCGTCATAGAGCCGTGGAACATTGCCCGCAACGCTGCCTCCGCAGTTCATCCCGAACTTGCCCTTTCCACCTGGGGCAGCATCGGCATAGGGGCGGCTGTAGGCGCCGCCATCGGCATACTCTCGCTGATTGTCATCGCCATACTCTCGCTTTGGCATGGCCGCGATTTCTGCACCCGCTTCTGTCCTCTCGGCACTGCACTCGGATATGTGCAGAAATACTCCGTGATGCACATTGAATTGGATCCCGACAAGTGCATAAGCTGTGGCAAATGCGAGGAAAACTGCCGTGCGCAGTGCATCAGCATCAAAGATCGCATAATAGACGAGCAACGCTGCGTGCGATGCTTCACCTGCGTGGCAGATTGCCCCACCGGAGCATTGAGATACCAGCCAAACCGCAACCGACCCACAACACCAATAGTTAACAAAGCCTGATCATGAAACAATATCTTGACCTGCTCCGACACATCCTCGCCGACGGTGTGCGCAAGCACGACCGCACCGGCACCGGCACCATATCCACTTTCGGCTATCAGATGCGCTTCAACCTCGAAGAGGGCTTCCCGCTGCTCACCACCAAGAAGGTACACCTCAAGAGTATAATTCACGAACTGCTATGGTTTTTGAAAGGCGACACCAACGTGCGCTATCTTCAAGAAAACGGTGTGCGCATCTGGAACGAATGGGCCGACCCTGACGGAGACCTCGGTCATATATACGGATACCAATGGCGCTCATGGCCCGGCTACGACGGCAAAGGCATCGACCAGATAGCGCAAGCCGTGAACGACATAAGGCACAACCCCGACTCAAGGCGCATAATCGTATCGTCATGGAACGTCGCCGACCTCGACAACATGAACCTGCCGCCCTGCCACGCATTCTTCCAGTTTTACGTAGCCGAAGGCCGCCTCTCATGTCAGCTATACCAGCGCAGCGCCGACTGCTTCTTGGGAGTACCGTTCAACATAGCAAGTTACGCCCTGCTCACGATGATGATGGCGCAAGTATGCGGACTGAAGCCGGGTGACTTCATCCACACCTTAGGCGACGCCCACATCTACCTCAACCACCTCGACCAGGTGCACGAACAGCTACAACGCGCCCCCCGTCCCCTACCCAAGATGCAAATAAACCCCGAAGTAAAAGACATCCTGGACTTCCGCTACGAAGACTTCCAGATAGAAGACTACAACCCCCACCCCCCGATCAAAGGCCAAGTATCAGTATAACATTATCGCAAAACAGCGACAAATCATTATACTGCATTGTCGTCGCCGGAGGCTCCTCCCTCCCGGTGGCTTCGCGACAACAAACACCCCGGCAACAACCAAAAAAACCGATGCGAAACCTCCGGGAGAGAGGAGCCTCCGGCGACGACCCAAAAGAAACTATATAAAAATAATGCCAATGGATCTCGATCATCTATTTTTCGACAAAAACAAGCCACTACGCCAATCCCACAAAAACTTGCCACACTGGGACCAAGACTCAAAACTACAAATGATAACATTTCATTTGGCAGATTCCCTACCGAAGAAATCTCTTGAAGAAGTCAAGAAAAGAAGAAAGGAATTAGCACAAAACAAATTCAATACAGAAGAAACGAAAATTCGAAGATATCATCTAAATAATTATGTTGACAGAATGGCAGATGCAGGATATGGTGAGTGCATCTTCAGAAACAAGGGAATTTGCGACATAATGGAAAATTCCATCTTATATTTCGACGAAGTTCGCTACAATATACATGCATACGTCATTATGCCCAACCATGTACATATCCTATTAGAAATATACGAAGGAGAGAGCGTCGAGAAAATTTATGATAGCATAAAGCGGCACGTTACAACTAATATCAACAAATACTTAGGGACAAAAAAGAAAAGACTCCCCACAGAGCCATACGACCGACTGGTACGAAATGAAGAGCATTATCTCGCAGCGATAACCTACATATACAAAAATATGGAATCAGGAGGGGTAAGAATGAACAACTTCACCCGCTACGGGAAAGGCAAAATAGACCAATAGCATAAATAAACCTCAAGTCTTTGTTATAGTTTTTATTG
>CAJUIJ010000083.1 GCA_910586175.1 uncultured Muribaculaceae bacterium
ATATAAACGTCTTCGGTGGGCTTCTGCATATGATATTGCTCACGGGCAATCTGCTCGAGTTCCTCGGTGCCTGTAAGCAAGCGTTCGCGCTGCTCACGATAATACCTGGCCGAGTCGCGGCAAACCTTAATCTGCTCATTGAGCGACTTAATCTGCTCCTGATACTCCATGTTGTGCTGCCATGACGCATCCTCATTCAGAAACAAGAGCGTGATGACAAGCGCACCGATGGCGATGACCGCGATGTGAGAGCGGCGGCGCACGAAAAAGTTAAGCCTCTTTAATTTGCCCATCCGGGAACGGATTAAAATTTTAAATTTTCAATTATATTGCTTCAACTTGCAAAGTTAACAAAAAAAGGCGACACACAAAGAGTGTGACGCCAAATATTTTGACTTGACTGAAAAAACCGATTATCGATAATCCTTAAGCATCTGCTGCAAGCGCTTGCGCGCGAAGAAAATGCGGCTCTTCACAGTGCCTAACGGGAGCCCCATCTTATCGGCAATCTCGCTATACTTATAGCCGGCGATATATAATGAGAACGGTTCCCTGTATTCGCTGGTGAAGCCATTGATTGCGATAGAAATCTCCTTGACGGCATAAGAGTCTTCGGGAGTGGTCAGCCCTGACTCCTGCGAGAGATTGAGGTGGTAGAGATCCTCGGTGCTGTCGATTACAGTGGCCGAACGCACCTGACGGCGATAATTGTTGATGAAGATGTTACGCATTATCGTAAACACCCATCCCTTGAAATTGACATTGTCAATATACTTCTCCTCGTTGCTCAGCACCTTGAGTGTAGTGTCCTGAACGAGATCGGCAGCCGCTTCGCGGTCGGAAGTTAGCTGGCAGGCAAAATTGAATAGGTTGCCCTGTAGACCAAGCAGTCTCTGTTTGAATTGTTGTTTCTCAGCCATAGTCGTGGAATCTTAATGGGTTATACAATAGACTGACTCCGGCAGCTGCAACAGGATATTTCACCATGGTCCAGACTCCAAAAGTCTTTCTATGCTTATTTAACAACGCCAAGAGCAAAAATTCAACGACATCAACCGAAAATTAACTATTTTTGGCAAAAAGCCCATATAGCAAATAAAATTAACAACATCAAGAGCCATAAGGTTAAAATTAACACTTCAGGAGAATGACAAAGAAGAGCCGGGCGATGAAAGTTTATGACACATGCCACTTGCAGGATTAGCATAAAGCTCCGTGCGCATGGCATCGGCTCGCCTCACTTCACGCTCACCGTCATCGCCAAGCGCGAAGTGCATGGCGAAAAAATGGCGCACTTCAAACATTTGCAAAAAGCAACGGGCACCTTCGTAATAACCGGAACCTATGCGCGAGTCCACCGGAAAGAAACAATAGTCAATCGGCACGCCGGAATCTGCGTCATCTGCCTTGAGCACAGCAGAAATAGGAGCAAGGCAATTCTGGAACGCATCCAAGCCGGCCTGCACTTCAGAGGCCGGCGATTCGTCACGCCATATCCAAGCATTGAGGTCGCCGGCATGAAAGATGCGCCGCCCGTCAATCTTGATGAGCCAAGAATTGCCGACATCGGTTGATGGGAAAGCCTTGACACAGGCCATGGAGTCAGAGTATGACGCACCCGGACGAAGCACCACCACCCTATCCGCCCCGACCTTCGGACCGGCATAGACCGAGGTCTGACTTACTATGTGACGCATCCGCTTCCACACATCCACACTCACGAAATAACGCACATCAAAACCGAGTGCAGCCCAAGAGAAAATATCAGGGTTATAATGATCCTTATGAAAATGACTCACAAAGACATAAAGAGGCTTATGCTTGCGCACAGAGTCAAGGAAGCTCGGCGACTTAGGAGCAGACCCGTCAACATCGCGCCAATAATCAAACACCAGAGTGGCCGAAGGAGTCTCCACCACAAAGCAATCATGCCATATATATGTTACCTTATCCATAACAAGTCTTGAAGTATGTCAATAAGGATAACCAACAGTTGATATAAAATGTTATACTTCAAGTTGCGGAGCAACGCAATTTTTAGTAATTTTGCAACACAAAAACCGTATGTGATGATAACAGCATCAGCAAAGAAAAGAGAAAACATAGCGGAATACCTGCTATATATGTGGCAGATAGAAGACTTGATTAGAGCCTTCGGTCTTGACCTCGAGAAGATAGAGGCCAACATCATCGACAGATACAGCGACCTTGATGACCGGCAGCGCAAGGAGATGACCGGATGGTATGAGTCGCTGATTGACATGATGCGCCGCGAGGGGAAGGAGAAAAGCGGACACCTACAGCTCAACATCAATACACTCAACGACATAGAGCGTCTGCACCGTCAGCTTCTCAACGACCCTAAATTCGCAGCCTATGCCACACAATACTACAGCACCCTGCCGATAATAGTGGAACTGCGTGCCAAGGCCGGAGACAACAAGAAAGATGAGATCGAAACCTGCTTCGACGCACTCTACGGCATACTGATGCTGAGACTTCAGAAAAAGGAGGTTTCACCCGAGACATTGGCCGCAGCGCAGCAAATCTCCAAATTCCTTGCAGTGCTGTCCAACTTCTATAAACAGGATTACAACAACGAACTGAAATTCAGCGAGGACGATTGACAATGAAGAAGATATTGGTGACAGGCTGCAACGGGCAGTTAGGTCTCAGCCTACGTCGCGAATTTGAGAAAGAGTGCGACATAGAGGCTGTATATACTGACTACGACACACTCGACATCACAGACGAACGCAGCGTAAGCAGGATGCTCGAGGATGGTAAATTTGACGTGGTGGTCAACTGTGCGGCCTATACGGCAGTAGACAATGCCGAGAGCGACTCAGTGAAGGCGGCCCTGCTCAACACGGGAGCAGTGGGCATATTGGGAAAGGCGGCCGTGAAGAACGGCGCAAAGGTGATACACATATCTACCGACTACGTTTTCTCAGGCCAGAACTTCCGCCCGTATGAAGAGAACGACGAGCCATATCCGCAAGGCATGTACGGACGCACCAAGCTCGAGGGGGAGGCTCTGCTCACATCATTCTGCCAGAACTCCATCATCATACGCACGGCATGGCTATATTCAGAATATGGCAAGAACTTCGTCAAGACCATGCTCGCATTAGCAGAGAGCAAGCCTGAAATCAACGTGGTGGCCGACCAGATAGGCACCCCCACCTATGCAGGCGACCTGGCCTCGGCAATACTTGCCGTCATAAAGAGCGAGAGCTGGAAACCCGGCATCTATCACTACACTGACGAAGGTGTGGCCTCATGGTATGATTTCACCAAGGCCATAATGGAGATGACCGGAAAGCAGATGAAAGTCAACCCGATACCCACCTCTGCCTACCCCACCCCGGCCAAGCGTCCACTATATTCGGTGCTGAGCAAACAAAAAATCAAGAACACATTCGGACTGACAATTCCGTACTGGCGAGACTCTTTGCGGAAATGTCTCAACAACATGGATACAAACCAATGACAGAGATAGAACGCAGGCGAACATTCGCCATCATATCGCACCCGGATGCGGGAAAGACAACACTGACCGAGAAACTGTTGCTCTTCGGTGGCGCTATACATGTGGCAGGAGCCGTGAAGAGCAACAAGATCAAGAAGACAGCTACATCCGACTGGATGGAGATAGAGAAGCAGCGCGGCATATCGGTTGCCACATCAGTGATGGGCTTCAACTATGGCGACTACAAGATAAACATCCTCGACACGCCGGGTCACCAAGACTTTGCAGAGGATACATTCCGCACACTGACAGCTGTAGACTCCGTGATAATCGTGGTTGATGCCGCCAAGGGTGTGGAGACACAGACCAGGAGGCTCATGGAGGTGTGCCGTATGCGCCGCACACCGGTTATAATCTTCGTAAACAAGCTCGACCGTGAGGGACGCGACCCCTTCGACATTCTCGATGAGCTGGAGAAAGAGCTGAAAATTGGAGTGCGCCCCCTCACCTGGCCAATCAATATGGGCGAACGTTTCAAGGGAGTATACAATATATATGAGCACGGCATAGATCTGTTCCAGCCTTCCAAGCAGACAGTGAGCGAGCGTGTGGAGATAGACGACGTGAACTCACCCATGATCGACGAACTCGTAGGGGCCGACAATGCCACCAAGCTGCGGGAAGACCTCGAACTTATAGAAGGAGTCTATCCCGACTTCGACAAGGAGGCATACTTGCGCGGCGAGATGGCACCTGTATTCTTTGGCTCGGCACTCAATACGTTTGGTGTAAAAGAGCTGCTCGACACGTTCGTGCAGATAGCCCCGTCACCCAAGCCCATCATGGCAGTGGAACGCGAGGTCAAGCCTGAGGAGGAACAGTTTACCGGCTTCGTATTCAAGATACACGCCAACATGGACCCCAACCACCGCAGTTGCATCGCATTCGTGAAAATATGTTCCGGCAAGTTCGAACGCAACGTATATTACAAGCATGTGCGCCACGGCAAGCAAATGCGCTTCGCTGCGCCTACCGCATTTATGGCACAGAAGAAGAGTATCGTGGACGAAGCATATCCGGGCGACATAGTAGGTATACCCGACACAGGCAACTTCAAGATTGGCGACACCCTGACCGGAGGGGAAGACTTACACTTCAAGGGACTGCCAAGCTTCTCGCCCGAAATGTTCAAATATATCGAGAATGCCGACCCCATGAAGTCGAAGCAGCTCGACAAGGGCATAAACCAGCTCATGGACGAAGGTGTGGCACAGATGTTCACCAACCAGTTCAACGGCCGCAAAATCATCGGCACAGTGGGACAGCTTCAATTTGAAGTGATACAATACCGTCTTCTGCACGAATATGGTGCACAATGTCGATGGGAGCCTATAAGCCTCTACAAAGCATGCTGGATAGAGAGCGATGACGAAGAGGCATTGGCAGCCTTCAAGAAGCGCAAGCATCAGTTCATGGCAACCGACAAAGAGGGCCGCGATGTATTCTTGGCCGACTCCAACTACGTACTACAGATGGCGCAAAGCGACTTCCCAAAGATCAAGTTCCACTTCAACAGCGAGTTCTAAACTGATACACAACAGTTTGAAGCAATAAAAGCAAAAAGGGTGTAGATAACTTTTGCAGAAAAAACGCGCAGAGATTTGGAAAATAAAACCGAAGCCATTATATTTGCGTTGTAAAGACAGACAAGCGAGTCTGCCGCTCCCCTCGGGAGAAAAGATGAGAAAGAGAAAATCCCACATCAAAGCAAATTGGGAAACTCATCAAATTTTAAAGAAATGCCGAGACAAGCTTACCATTCGATGGCGGGCCCCGCGTCGCAAGACGTTGACCCTCGGGTCACAAGGCGGATTACAAAGATAGGTAGGCCCTCAAATCCTGTCGTTCGGAGTTTCGTCACATTCCTTTGATGTGGACCTTATAGAGGCGGACTGGTAATACAGTTCGCCTCTATTCTTTTCATAATCGTTTATAATACATTAAGATACAACTCTTATCAACAAGTAATCAACAGTTGTAGACAACTACTGTTAATAACTCAACAACAACTGTTGATAACCGCAAACACCACAATCACTACAATCACTAATACCAAATAGATAGACAATAAAATGAAAGATGTAAGAGAGACATTGCTTGAGCGCACCAGTGTGCGCCGCTATGAGCGCGAGATCATCCCACAGGAGACCATGGACCTCATCTACGAGGCCGTGCGAAACACTCCGACCTCATATAACGGTCAGCAGTTCAGCGTAATCGACATAGACGACCAAGCACTTAAAGAGGAACTGTATGCACTCACCAACCAGAAGCAGCTCAAGACCTGCAACCGTTTGCTTATCTTTTGCTCCGACTATAACAAGATAGCACGCTTGGCCGAGAAGAAAGGGTTGGTGGTACCGCCCTTCACCGACACGATGGATGGCGTGACAATCGGCATCATCGACGCCTCATTGGCAATGATGAGCGCAGTTGTTGCAGCCCAGGCATCCGGACTCGGTTCGAACTGCGTGGGCTATCTCCGCACCGTTGACCCGAAGCGTGTGGCGGAATTGCTTAAACTCCCCAAGGGAGTGTTCGTGGTGTGCGGTCTTGCATTAGGCATACCCCGCGAGCATCCCGACCTGAAGCCCAAGCAGCCCAAGGAGCTGGTGTTCTTCCGCAACGAATACCGACAGGACACCGATAAGATGGTTGAAGAACTCGAGGCATACGACAACACAGTGAGTCAGTACAACAGGACGCGCGCCGGTGGCACAAGCGACAATGACTGGGTGGCACACATACTGAACTACTACGACCACGCCATGGCATACCGCATAAAAGACTATCTTCGCGACCAAGGCTACGACATACAGCGATAGTTGGAATATTGAGGCAGTTAGAGACCTGGTAGTTGGATAATTGAAAAAAAAATTGTAAATTTGCGCGAATTAGTTGCACATGCGCATGCCTTTGGCATAGCGTGTGCAACAAACCATGTATAAATCAGACAATTAATAAAAACTACATATGATAAAAATCACATTCCCTGACGGCAGCGTGCGCGAATATGCCGAGGGCACGACTCCTCTGCAGGTGGCGGAGAGCATCAGCCCCCGATTTGCGGCCGATGTGCTGGCAGCCAAAGTAAATGGCGAGGAATGGGACATTTCACGTCCTATCTCCTCAGATGCTCAGATAGAACTTTTCAAATGGGATGATCCCGAAGGCAAACATGCTTTCTGGCACAGTTCGGCCCACCTCCTCGCAGAGGCACTCCAGGAACTTTATCCGGGTGTCAAGTTCGGCATCGGCCCGGCAGTGGAAAACGGATTTTATTACGACATAGACCCGGGAGAGCACAAAATCACAGCCGAGGACTTTCCCAAGATTGAAAAGAAAATGCTCGAGCTTGCGCAGCGCAAGGAAGAGATCAAGCGCGCTGACATATCAAAAGATGACGCGCTGAAAATGTTTGGCGACCGTGGCGAAGTGTACAAATGCGAACTCATCAGCGAGCTCGAGGATGGCCACATCACCACCTACACACAGGGAGCCTTCACCGACCTCTGCCGCGGCCCGCATATTGCCACCACCGCACCCATCAAGGCTGCGAAAATAACCTCTTTGGCAGGTGCATACTGGCGTGGCGATGAGAAACGCCAGCAGCTTGTGCGCGTATACGGCATCACATTCCCCAAGAAGAAGATGCTAGACGAGTATCTCGCCCTGCTCGAGGAGGCCAAGAAACGCGACCACCGCACACTCGGCAAGGAGATGGAGCTCTTCGCATTCTCACACACTGTGGGTGCCGGACTCCCCCTCTGGCTTCCCAAAGGTGCTGCCCTGCGCGACCGCCTGGAGCAATATCTGCGTAAGATACAGAAAAAATATGGTTACCTTCAGGTAATCACCCCCCATATCGGCAACAAGGCACTTTATGTGACTTCAGGCCACTGGGCAAAATATGGCAAAGACTCATTCCAGCCCATCCATACACCACAGGAGGGAGAGGAATACATGCTCAAGCCTATGAATTGTCCCCACCACTGCGAGATATTCAAGGCATCACCGCGCAGCTACCGCGACCTGCCGCTGCGATTCGCGGAGTTTGGCACCGTGTATCGTTACGAACAGAGCGGTGAGCTCCACGGACTCACACGAGTGCGCGGCTTCACGCAAGATGACGCCCACCTCTTCTGCGCGCCTGAGCAAATCAAAGAGGAATTCCTTAAGGTGATGGACATAATACTCCACATCTTCAAGGCATTGAACTTCCAGAACTACGAGGCCCAGATTTCGCTTCGCGACCCGAAAAACAAAGAGAAATATATCGGATCGGATGAGAACTGGCACCGTGCCGAGACAGCCATCATCGAGGCCTGCGCCGAGAAGGGCGTTAAGGCACGTCAGGTGGAGGGCGAGGCAGCATTCTACGGCCCGAAGCTCGACTTCATGGTCAAGGATGCTATAGGTCGCCGCTGGCAGCTCGGCACTATCCAGGTAGACTACAACCTGCCCGAACGCTTCGGACTGGAATATACAGGCAAGGACAACCAGAAGCACCGCCCGGTGATGATACACCGTGCGCCGTTCGGCTCTATGGAACGCTTCGTGGCAGTGCTTCTCGAACACACGGCCGGACATCTTCCGCTCTGGCTTATACCCGAGCAGTGCGTGATACTTCCTATCTCGGAGAAATTTAACGACTACGCCCACAAAGTGGCAGAGGAGCTTGAGGAAGCAGGCGTACGCGCCGCCGTTGACGACCGCAACGAGAAGATCGGCAAAAAGATACGCGACAACGAGCTCAAGAAAATCCCCTACATGCTTGTAGTAGGCGAAAAAGAGGCCGAGCAAGGACAGGTGGCAGTGCGCAAGAAAGGAGAAGGAGATCAGGGTGTGATGAGCGTGGCGGAATTTGCCAAGCTGATCAACGACCAGGTGGCCGAGCAGACAAAATTCGAGAAGAATTAATTAGCAAATTCATAACAATCACAAATAGTAAAGAGCCGGTGCCCAAGCCGGCAATCAAAACACATTAAACCCATTTAATGGAGAAGAAACCACAATTCGGCGGTCCGCGTCCGCCGCGCCCCATGGGGAGCGGTCCGCGTCCCCGACCCGGGCAGCGTCCCGGCCGTGGGGGCGAACGTCGCGACCCACATGCTATCAACGAACACATCCGCGCCCGTGAGGTGCGCCTCGTAGGCGACAACGTGGAGCAGGGTGTATATCCGCTCCAGCAGGCCCTCAAGATCGCAGAGCGACTTGAACTTGACCTGGTGGAAATCTCTCCCACCGCCGAACCGCCGGTTTGTCGCGTGATAGACTACCAGAAGTTCCTCTACCAGCAAAAGAAGCGCCAGAAGGAGCAGAAGCAGAAAGCCACCAAGGTGGTGGTAAAGGAGATCCGCTTCGGACCTCAGACCGACGAGCATGACTACAACTTCAAGCTTAAACATGCTCAAGGCTTCCTCAAGGAGGGTTCGAAGGTGAAGGCCTACGTGTTCTTCCGTGGCCGCTCCATCCTCTTCAAGGAGCAAGGCGAAGTGCTGCTGCTCAGATTTGCCAACGACCTCGAGGAGCTTGGCAAGGTGGAGATGATGCCGGTGCTCGAAGGTAAGCGCATGTCGATCATGATTGCACCGCTCAAGGCTGCCCCCAAAAAAGAGGATAAGCCCAAACAGCCCAAGAAAGAGGCTCCCAAAACTGAGGCAAGTCAGGCAGAAGAGACAAATTCGGCTGAAAAAGAGTAAAAAATATCTATCGACCACAATATAGCGGCAACACATGCCGTTATATTGGTTGGTGGATTAATACGCAATCTGCCGCAAGTGGTAATTGCTACTTGGCGATTGATAAATTAGAGACCGTAGGCACACGGTGCCGAGGTGAATTTTTAACAACTAAATTTTAAACGAAAATGCCAAAAGTAAAGACTAACGCTGCGTCGAAGAAGCGTTTCGCCCTCACCGGCACAGGCAAAATCAAAAGGAAACACGCTTATCACAGCCACATCCTGACGAAGAAGACCAAAAAACGCAAGAGAAATCTCGACAAGACCGGCCTCGTGGCTTCAGCCAACATCAAGCAGGTTCGTGAGCTTCTCAACCTTCGCTAAAGCGTCAGCATGACAAACGAGTTTTGTCAGCAGCATTTCAATCAATTTTTTATTAACCGAATGTCAAGCACAGAAGAGCAGCACAAGAGCTGCCGCTGACAATCAAAAAATCAAAAAAAATGCCAAGATCAGTAAATCATGTGGCCTCACGTGCCAAGAGAAAGAAAATATTGAAACTGACCCGCGGTTACTACGGCAGCCGCCGCAACGTGTGGACAGTAGCCAAAAACACCTGGGAGAAGGGTCTCACCTACGCATACCGCGACCGCAAGCAGAAAAAGCGCAACTTCCGCGCCCTCTGGATTCAGCGTATCAACGCAGCCGCTCGCGAGGAAGGACTCTCTTACTCTAACCTCATGGGTCTTATTCATGCAGCCGGCATCGAGATCAACCGCAAGGTGCTCGCCGAACTCGCAATGAACAACCCCGAAGCATTCAAGGCTATCGTGGCTAAAGTGAAGAAGTAAATATTTCTTTCTTCCGAAAAGAAACTGAAAGGGCCGAAGCTTCGCAGCATCGGCTCTTTCGCTTTTTTATATGGGTAATGCACAAAGTAGTCGTGTACAAAGTATAAGTACGCGGCCTATAATAAACTCACTAAATGGAATTTGATATGAAGAAACTCATCATTACAATGAGCGTAGCGGTGCTTGCTTGCCTGTCAGCATCAGCACAACAGAAGCTTTTCACTGCCACAGAGCGCAGCAAAGCTACAACCGAAAAGACTGAGGCAAAAGCCTCAAGCACTAAAGCAACAGCTGAGCGTTGTGTGGAGGTATGTCCTGAAGAGGCATGCGCGGAAAAGCAAGTTTGTGCTCAAGCTAACTGCGCTCAGGCTAACTGTGCTCAGACTAACTGTGCCCAGGCTAACTGCGCTCAGACTAACTGCGCTCAGACTAACTGCGCTCAGACTAACTGTGCTCAGGCTAACTGTGCCCAGGCTAACTGCGCTCAGGCTAACTGTGCCCAGACTAACTGTGCCCAGGCTAACTGTGTCCAGACTAACTGTGCCCAGGCTAACTGCAATGGTTGCGGAGTGGAAAATTGCAGCAAGGCAACTTGCAATGAATGCAAGGCATGTGCCGGCACACCCGAATGCTCAGCCAATAACTGCAACAATTGCCCCAATGCACAAAATTGCAACATAGCACAAAATTGCGCGAATGCCGAGGCCAACTGTGCAAACCAAAATAATTGCTGTGCCAACGGTGCCAAGAAGATTATCAGGCAGCGTCATTGCTCTTCTACAGCCCGTGTTGCCACTGAAAAGAGAAGCGAACTCGGCACAAAAGAGGTGAAG
>CAJUIJ010000084.1 GCA_910586175.1 uncultured Muribaculaceae bacterium
CAGAGAGTGGCTGTCGCAAGTCACGCGGACGTCCATCCCCTTGGCGCAGCGGTGCGAGGCTCCCTGCTCCGCTTTCGAGCAATTTATCCAAACGTTGCCCACGCGCGAGAACCGGAACACTTTGCCGCCGCGCAGCTCCGATTGCACGACGCCCTCGAAGTCGAGATCAGCCACTCCCGCCACATTGTTGGCCAGACCCCCGATATTGATAATGAAGTCAAAGTCAGATTTGTAATATATCCTGTTTCTTTCTTCCATAACTATATGGTCAAATTAATATAGACAGATTACCACCCATTCATCTCGAACACCGCCAAGATATGATCCATCTGGAATCTGAGCGTCTTGAAGTCATTTCTCAAAGTATCAAGCGTTGCCTTGTCGGTGGCGGTCATCACGCCGGCGGTCTCGGTTGTGGCTGCTTCTATCGTTGTTCTGATTTCGCGGTCATACTCCCCATTGCCAGGATTCATTATGTCGAGCGTGGCGACCTCTATCGGCACACTTCCTGCTGTTGGCTTTGCATTGATCTGGTAAATCAATTCCATATGGCCCCCCTTCGCCTCATCTAACCAATTTGCAGCACTATCGAGAGCGCGCTTGTCGTCAGCACTCATCACACCGGCATGCTTAGTCGTGGCCGCCGGCAGGGACACCGCGTGAAACGCGTCCGAGCCGTCGGGGCGGCGGTAATGATGATGCATCTTCAGAGAGTTTGCCTCAGACTCGCAGCCGAACGAGTCGGCATATGGTATATTTCGCGGTATGCCGAAGGCCTTGGCTGCCGTCTTCAGCACCCTCGTGTATTCGTCGAGCAGGTTGGCCAATACAGCCGGAGAGATAGCGTCAGGATCCGTGATCTTGCGAAACTCTTTGGCGTTGTCCCAAAGCTGTTGCACATCGAGGTCGGGGGTATATCCCGCCTCATGCCTCACGGCCACCGGCATCACCTCCGCTGTCTTGTCGGTTACTTCTGAATTATTGTCAATGATATTAGTATCTGCCATAAGATATCCTGATTTTTGTTCACAAAATTACACTCTGCATTCCTCCCGATGAAGGACAAATCACGTCATGCAAAAGTGCCGTCAAACTCATCGGTAAATATGCCGCGCCGCACACTCCCCAATGCAGAGAGTATGTCGGGCATGAAGGCCGTCTCAGGCTCGGCCACCTTCAGCTCCAAGTCAAACTTCTCCGGCTTCGTCTGCCTGAGCTGATGCTTGAAGCTTCCCACCGAGGGTATCACCTTCACCCAGCTTTTCACAGTGCCCGCGCTCCGCGAGTCTAACAGGTAGCACTCATCGCTCGCCACAATGTCGGCCAGCAATGATATCCGTTCAGGCGAGAGATAGCCCGTGCCGATGGTGATGGTGTTGACACACTCCATGCGCAGACGAGAGTCCACAAAATCTGACACAAGCTCATCAAACTGCTTGAAGCCTCCATTCTCATCGTCGCCCTCCCATTTCCGGTCAATATTGGCCGTGCCGGTAAGCATCATCAGCTCGAACACGCCGAGCGAATTGCGAAACTTTATCAAGAACCTCTCGAGCGAAGGCTCCGGAGTCTCGATCACAAACCGGCAGGCCAACTTGCCGTCTCGCCTGATATCTATAAGTTCCGGTTTACCCAAATCTGCATAAACCCTCTCCAAGTCGAGAGCGCAGAGGCCGCTCACCGGGCCATAGGTCTTGGACTTGCCGGAATCCAGGTCCGTGGCCATGATAGAGCAAGGAGTGTCGGTCACGAAATGAAACGGCCCCAACTCATCCGCGCGCACCGGAATCCTCCAGTCGGAAGAGCGCACCGTAAGAAAGAAATTGGCCTTCCGATTGAGAAACCTCGCCGCGAAGGCATCAGTGCCACCCTCGGCATACTTTCGGAAGTTCTGGCGCGACACACCTCCCGGCAGCGCGACAAACTCCACTCTCTCCGTCTCGCTCAGTGAGTGGGTCACGGTCACGGCATTGCCGGCCAGCGGCACGCCCCCGATACCGCCGGGAGTGGCAATCTCCGGCCATGCCGGCACAGCGCCCTCCACCACGTCCGAGATGTTGAGATCGCACGGAGCGTAAAACACCCCCTCGAAGGGTTGGCCGCCACCGGCGGCCACACTGAATGAGCCACCGTCATGTGCCACCTCCCCCTCAGCCGGAGCGTCGATATGTATCACTATCGGGTTGCGGGCGAAAGCAAACCCTCTCATTATATTTTTAAGCTGCATAGTGTAGAAATATTGATGATGCAAATTTCATAAAACGCAAAGCTACCGCAAAGGACTCTCAGAACCACCTGGAAGTCATGATGACATGATATTCCCACTCGCACACGATACGCCCTATGGGTATCTCTGCACGCTCGGTAAATGGAAGTTCCGGGTCATCCTCGTTCCAGCGCACCTCATACACATCATAGGTGGCAGTCATCCTGTAATACTTATCAAAGTTCTCCGCCAGCTGCGTGGGCTTCGGTATCTCCGGGTCATTCTCCCACCATACGCCCACACGCTCCTTTGACACAAGCTCCATGCTCTCCCGGTCTACATACCATCCGTCGTGCGGCCGGTAGTCGTTGGCATCAAGCCACTCGCGCACGGCAAACTCCGGATATTCCGATAAAGTCCCCTCGAAATCATCCTGGTCGAATGCGTCCCAAGTCACCTGCCACTTCAGCTCTCTCGATACAGACTTCAGCGTCGGCACACCCTGCTCCTCGGCTATATCGTAGCCGCTCCGCTTCTCTATGGGTCGCAGCGTCAGCGCCACCTTGGTCGGTGATGCCGAAGGGAGAGTGTATGAAGCCTTGTCGATCAGGCAGCGCACACCGTTGCAGGTGGCCACACTGAAGAGATTGAGCGACGATAGCAGAGCCTTCGGCATTCCGGTCTCCACCTCACATGCACGGTTATCATGGCGCAGCAGCTCGTCATATTCCTTCCAGAAATTAGCGAAGAGACCGTCGGCAAACTGAAACAGCAACGACAGCTTGCCCACCGAGCCGTCAGGAAACGACTCCGCCGCCCCCTCCTTGTCCTCAGGGCAGAAATGCCCCGCCGTGTAGTTGCCACACTGGTAGGCGAGCATGAAAGCCAGGGGAGTGGAGTCGCCATCATTCTTGCCGGAGTCGCCATCATCGTCACCGCTGTTCTTTATATAGCTGTGATAATGCCGGGCCTTGACAAGGTATTTGGGCGCATAGTCGAAAAAGTACCACCCGGTGTTCTGCTTGCCTGATGCGATATACTCCACCGGCACCCACTCGTCATCGCTCTGAAGCTCCATCGGCTCCAGCCCTTCGGTCTGCGGATCCCAATTGAAAAAGGAAGTGGAGCTGCCCGTCACCTTGCGGTTGGTATTGTCGAGCTTATACCACATGGCCGTGCGGAATGTGCGGCAGAGGAAGCACTCCGATGTGTCGCCGTCGGCCCGCGAGCGCAGCCCCGGCGTATTCTCCACCATTACCGGGGGCACCACCTGAAAATCATCCGGCTTATCCCACAAGTGCTTCCCCCCGTCGGGCCAATAGCCGGAGGGCTTGTCGCCACCACCGCCCCCCTGGTCCTCATGTTGCCACTCGCTAAGATCCTTGCCGAGATGCAGCTCAGTGAGGTCGAGACCCTTCACAAAATCCTCAAACCTCTCCGTGGCCGGGGCGGCCCCCTCGAGCGAGCTTTGTGCCGACAGCTTTATATATTGCCGCGAGCCGTAAGTCACTTTCGGCCATCCCGTCATGTAGCGGTCGAGATGAGTGGCCGGCTCCTGTCGCAATATGTCGCGGAGCAACCGCACGTCGGCGTTGCCGGTGTCGAAGTTCACGTTATAGACCAGCCCGAAGCGCACCCACAGCGAGTTCAGAAACTCCTGCACGGTGCAATCGGGCATCAGGTCGGCATATCTTATCTCACCCAGACACACCGAGTCGGCGGCATTGTTGAGCACCACCAGTCGCGACAACTCCACATCCTCCTTCAGCGGATTGCTCACGATGGTCAGCCCCATGTCGGCGAATATCAGCTCCAACACCTTCCACGCTCTTACAAACGGCGACACGCAATAGCCGGCCGGAATCACCGTCTCCGTCACCTCGCCATTAAGAATGCGGTTCACTTTCGTGGGTTGCTCCAGGCTGCCGTTGTTGAGCACATTCAGAATTTCCCAATACTTCTCATCCTCATGCTCCTCGCAATTTATCGCCACCGGGAAAATGGCTAATGGTTCTGATTGAGAGTCGCAATGGTGATAAATCTCCGTAAGCTCCGCGAGCAGCTCATGCACATCGCGATAGCCGCTCTTAGGCAGACGCACCGGCAGGCCATCAAGCTTCGCCAGCTTCTTCTTCAGCCACTTCGCATACACCTCCGCATTGTCGAAGCCTACATTGAAAGTGTAACCCTCCCTGCGCCCGGCCTCCGTCACGTTGAGGCTGCCGCGTCGCTGCGTCATGCCGTCGGCCACGACAGCATTGCGCAGCGGGTTGTTGGGTTCGGTGGCGGTGTCGAGCCGGTGAGGATGGCCGAGCAGCCGGGCATTGCGACCCGAAGCCGGCACAGTGGCCGGCAGCGACTGGCTGCCACGCTCATTAAAGATAGGATTAGTCTCCTCAATCTGCATAGAGAATCCGGACGGCAAATCCAGATGCTCTCCATCAAGAATAATCTCAAGCATTTTTTTCTAATTTTTCAGGTGAAAGACCCCAAAGACCTTAAAGACTTTAAAGACCTTATCGAGTAAAAGGAGCCCGGGCCCGGTCAATACCCTTCTTGGCATCCTCAATGTCAGAATAAACCACATAAGCCCGCAGCCCACGTGTCGCCTCGCGAAACTCACCAACCACCTGCCTGAGCTCAGAGGCAAGCGAACCGCCACCCTCAGGGTCGCCGGTATAACCGCCATCAGCAAAACCGCGCTCAAACCGGCTTTCAGGTCTTCCTGCCCTGTCTGCAAAATGGGAGCCGGACCCTCCGGCCCCGGATCTGATTGCCTCGATCATGCCTACCGCGTCGATAACGCGGCGGTCCTTCATGATCGGTTTCGGCACCACATACTCACCGCGGTGCACCACGCCGGCCACCTCATAGCGGTCGCCGTCGCCGGTGTAGCCACCCTCCGAATATCCGGTAAGCACACGCTCAGCCGAAGCCGGCTTGGTCACAGAGCCGGTAGCTCCCGTGTTGCCCGGCTTCATCTTCTTTATCTTGTCGCGCTCAGCCTTGGCCGAGATCACCTGCGCCACGCCGGTAGCCGTAAGCATCACCGCGGCGATGGCGCCGCCGATAGGCCCGAGCTGCGAGAACGCCTGCATGATCGAGACAGCAGTATCAGCGATAATCTGCGAGATCTTGATGGCAAAATTCACGTCGGCATACTTCTTCTGGATCTCGAGCTTCTTGTTTTCCTTCTCCTGCTCGAGGGCTGCCGTGTCCTCCCCATTATTTTTCGCCTGCTGAATCAACACATCATACTTCGCGTCGCTTTTGGCAATCTCCGCATCCTGCAAGGCCGAAAAAGTAGAAAGAGCCATGCCGGAATAATAGTCGAATTCTTTCTTGGCGAATTTAACGGTTAAATTAAATTTCGCTTTCTCGAATTGTTCTTTATCGATAATTCCTTGTTTGTAAAGGTTCTCCAGTGCTTCGAGTTCGCGTTTGTATTCCTCAACCCAGCTCAAACCTGTTTGCTCTTTGATACCCCACATCTTCTCCTTATACTCATAATTCAGGCCGGCTATTCTGCGGTCTCTCTCGTTTTGGAGTTTGCTTACGGTGTCGTCAGTCCCTTCGGTATCGCCGCTTGCGGCACCCTTCTCCTTAGCCATGGCTATAAGTGTGTCATAATATGCCGTAATCTCCGCCACCTGCCGGTCGAGGGTTTCCTTCAGGCCTGCGGGGCTGAGGGCGTTTGTCGTGGCTTCGCGCATCAGCTCCGACCACTTCCCGGTGTCGGTGAGAATCTGGTTTTGAGCATCGCGGATTTTGGCAGCGAGGTCAGCGAGCGCTTGCTTCCGCTCCTCGTCGCTCATCGACTCGGCTGCCTTCACATTCTCCTGATAGTCGAGCAGAGCTTTAAGCCTCTCCTCATGGTGACTTCTCTCCATGGAGAGAATATAGAGGTCGGCTTGCCCCTGCGTTATCTTCTCATCCTGCACCGCTTGCCTGATTTTCATTTTCTGGGTGTCGTAGAACGCATCGAGCGCGGAGAGCTTGTCGTCATACGACTTCTTCAGGGCAGCGTTATTTTCCTTGGGAGCTGCCTCCATCTCCTTCTTCAGGTTATCAAATTGTGACTTGATAGCTGCAACCGTCTTGTCGGCAGCTTCCTTAGCTGCATTAGTTTGCGCACTTGTAGCATTTGCAGCATTGTGTCCTATCTCCTTGACTTCATCATTTGCTTCGGAAAGCGTGTCTACTACATTAGTTTGGAGAGCATCTCCACAAAATTTTGTTATTTCAGATATTTGATATGCATATTGATTGGCTTCTTTTGTATATTTAGCTATGTCATCAAATGTGTTTTGAATGTCGGTATTTTCAGCTGTAATTGATGTCAGAGCGTTATCTTCTGTCGCAGGAACGAATTGTGCAGCCTTCCCTTTTTGACTTTTCGCATATTCATGTGCCTCAATTGCTTTTTGTCGTTTTCGCAGAGCCTTGCCTCTTTTTTTTGAGAGATCCGCAATCTCCTCTTTTGCACCCTCAATTTCATATTTGCGCACAAGACTATTTATATATTGGTCAAGTGCTTTTTTGTTTGCCTTATACTTGCCTGTGGTCTTATCAAGCTGAGCGTTATAATTGGGGATTGTCTTATTGAGCAAATCAATTGCCTTTTGTCTTTCTTCCAGCGACAACCTCTCATTTTTGGCAGCTGCCACCAATGTATTGATCTTTTGCCTTTGCTCTTCTGCTTTTCCTGCGGCCTCTTCGCGCACTTTATTGAGAATTTTTGTTGCCTCCGTAGTTTTGTCAATCTCCTTGCGCATTGTGATGATGATTGCGACCACTGCGGAGATTGCACCTAAGATTGCCCCCCACGGCATTGTCTTCATTGCCACCCCGAATGCCTTAGTCCGAGTTTCCGCAGCCTTTATTCCTGTTATGTAAGCTTTGAAACTCGCTGTGGATGCATTAACCATCGCAATATATGCTTTTTTTATGGCAATACCGGCCTTGACTACAAGATGATATGCCTTGGTGGCTCCGCTAATCAAGAGGATTGTCCCTTTATATGCGGCAAGTGCCGATGCAGCAACTTTTAGGATAGATGAAAATTTGCTTATCCATTGTACAGCAGCTCCAATTGCCGAGACAATAGAAGTAAGTGCATTGATTACCGATTTTATAGGACCGGCGAGCCATAAGCCAAGTTTCAGCACAAGTTCTTCGCCGGCTGACTGTAGTCCGGCCATTGCCCCTGCCACATTGTCAGCCATTGTCTCGGCCATATTGTTAAATTCATCCGACACTCCGGTTATTGAGTCCCTCAGCTCTGTCATTGTTCCTGTCTGACTCAAAAAGTTGGAGAATGCGGCCACACTTTCTTTGTCAGTCAATTCGAGAGTCTTTGCAAGGTCTATACCCTCTGCTTTGAGTTTGTCAAGTCCCGATGCTAATTCATCAAGGTTTGTTACAGGTTGGCCGAGGGCTTTTGCGAGTTTGCCGTTAGTGTCGCAGAGATTCAGCAAGATATTTTTTGTAGCTGTGGCAGCCGATGATGCGTCAAAGCCGGCATTTGAAAGAGTGCCGAGCAAAGCGGTAGTATCTTCAAGACTCAGACCAAATGATGCAGCAACTGGCCCGATGGTGGCCATGGAAGATTGAAGTTTAGAAAAGTCCAAGGCACTCTTGGAAGTAGAGACTGCAAGGGTTGCCAAAACATCTTCAGTTTCGCTCGCATCTTTGCCAAATATACGCAAGGCTGCTCCTGCAAATGCGGATGCGCTTGCAAGGTCAGTTCCCACGGCCTTTGCAAAATTAAGCGTAGGCTCTTCCATGGCAAGAATCTGGTCTTTAGCAAAACCAAGTTTAGCTAACTCTATTTGCAAATCTGTGACCTCAGCGGCAGAATAGGAGGTTGTGGCTCCAAGATGACGCGCAGCCTGCTCCATATCTTGAAGGGCATCGCGAGTCGTTCCCAGTATTGCAGCGAGTCGTGAATTGGCTTGCTCGAAATTCACGATTACATTGAAAGAGTTCTTGAATGCACCTACAACGTTATTTAAAATCGTAGCACCAATTTCAAGGAAAAAACCTGTAATGACTTGCTTTGTCTTTTCTAGGGAGAAAAAGGATTCTTTTGCAGTCCTCGTTGATGCTTCCATCTGAGCGATTGCTTCCTTAGTGCGAGTAATCTGCTGCCTAAGCTGCTCGTATTTTTCAGGCTCTAACGCTTTAGATGTGTTCTCAAAATTCTTTTTTAGTTGGCGCAGTTCTTTTTTAAGTTGTGCCATGGTCTTGGTGCCATTGTCCATGCGCCCCATGAGAGCCTGCATCTTTTCGCGGTTCTCTGACATGACCCTGGAATTTGCCTGAATGGCTTTATCGAGGTTCTTCCACTCAGTGCTATTCTTTTTACCCTCTGCTGTAAGTTTTGCTAATTCTTTGCGGTAGCTGTCGGTTTGCGCTTTTAAAGCCTTGTTGGCCTTGTCTAGCTTATGATATTCCTCCTGCGCTTGGGTCGCATTCAATCGAAGCGACCATTCTATTATATCCGGCTGTATTCTACGTGCCATAAAAAAGGTATTTTTGCGTTTACATCCGCAAAAATACCTCTATGACTCTTTCGATTAAAGGACTAATTTTTCCCTTTGCCCAATCCGCCTCCGAGTCCGACACCCAACCAGTAGGCGTATTCTTTCTTCACTTGTTCAGGATCCTTGTTGCCGAATATCCTTTTAAATCTCCTTTTTCTGCGGAGTATCTTCGCCTCGCGACGCTCTTCAAGCATCTTCTCGGTATCTCCAAAGAGGCATATTTTCCAGCCATAACCCATCTTGCGCCGGCGAAACGGCTCCATCATTACCAATAAGATAAGTATAAGGAATGGGAAAGCCACGATTGCCGCGCCCCAGACTTCCTCTCCTTGGCCACCGCACAAGATGCCAAGTGCCATTCCTGCAACAAACAACAATGGCAATGCGATATAACGCCACTTGCCAAGGCGCTTCCAATTTATTATAATAATCCCGACATTTCCCGACAATGTGGGATATCGGTTTATTATATTGTCTTCTTTTTTGATTGACATAACTTTGTTATTTTGTGATGGTTACTTTTTAATACCTCTATGTCATATCAGTTTAAAGGACTAATAATAGTCAGTGTGCCATTCTCCATCCCAATAATCACCGTGTCGCCTTGACAGCCTTTTGACTTCCCGGTCTATCCGTTTGTTGTTTTTCTTGATAAACTTCTTGTTATTACGCATCCAAGCCTTGTTGAACTCGATGGCTACGCGCCGTTTGTGAGCTTCCTCGATTCTTCCCATACGAGTCAGAATCTTGGCCGGGCCGACTGTATGAAACAGCACCGCCGACGCAATCACCCAAAGCAGAATGCAAACGTTCGGGTCAATCACGTCACCGGCAAGCGCATAAAACACCAAACCGCTCACCGCCATCAATGCGATGCAGCGACTCCACCGCCTGTAATATGTACGTTTGCTCTTCTTCATTTTTTTAATTATTGTGTTGAGAGTTGCCGCCGGTAAGGCTCCGCCCGGCTCCGAATCCGATGCCCCAAAAGAATGCTTTTATTATTGATTGCCTTATCGGGTTGGCTTGCCTGTGCTGTCGTTTCTCAAACCGTTTCTGCTCCCGCTTTTCCCATTCCTCGTTAGCGGCCTTGCGCCCATCATGAGTGAATACTGACCAGCCGAGATAAAAAATAAGACCAGGCCCGAAAAATAATATCATGCCTCCTACAAGTCCAATCAAACCGCGCACTATCCCCTCATCGTCCCATGGATTCCATAGCCATACGAGATAGCCACCAAGCACAAAGCCCACCACAAACCATATTCCTATTGCGGTGAACACTATTCCTAAATTTCCATTATTTTTTACATCCCTCTCCATGACATAGCTTATATGCCACAAATATAACAAATTTAGTGGAATCTTGCAATCGTTTGAGGTAAATTTCGCACGTTTTATTCCACTTGCTTGAGCATTTCGGGGAAGTGCTTGCGCACCCAGTCGCGAAACTCATATTTCACCTCCTGCAATGTGTCGCGGTAGAGCGTGCCCCAAACCTGTCGGTTGTATATCCGCCAGTTGCCATATTCCTTCATATCCACGAAGCGGAGCTGAAGCGGCACCCACACCTCAGCCGCAACCCCTTGCCCGGAATCGGCTATCGAGTGGCGCACATTGGTCAGCGCGTCGGCTAGTGCCTTGCCCCTGCCTCCCTCGCTCCCCGCACTCCGCTCCCTCGCTATCGACTGCTGAGCCGATATGATGTTCTTGATGCCCCGGTCTATCTGCTGCCGGAAGTATTGCATCTTCAATGTCTGAAGCTCCATGTCAATCCATCACCTTAAAACCGAGACTCCAGCCGGCGAAACCGGCGAAAAACTGTGTCTCAGCCAGCGT
>CAJUIJ010000085.1:0-7996 GCA_910586175.1 uncultured Muribaculaceae bacterium
GTTATATAAAAGTACAGGAAACAATGAGCGAAGTTGAACTGGTCTTATTAGACCAAAATGAGAACTGCACAGTATATACCATTCAGTTTCTGAGTGATGACTTGAACGAATTTGAAAAATTCGTTTCAAAAATTCGCGCCGATGCAACTTTGGACAACGACTACCGTGCAATAGCTCGGTTCATTGACCAAATTCTTGACTTCGGAGCTTTAGAGCGTTATTTTCGTCCTGAAGGTAAGATGAAAGATTCAGTCGTTGCTCTGCCTACTATCAAATCTCGACTTCGCCTATACTGCCTCCGACTTTCGGATAAAATTCTCATACTCGGCAATGGAGGTGAAAAGAAAACACGTACTTATGACGAAGATAATAGTCTTAAGGGTTATGTTGTAGCATTACAACGTTTTGAGGAACTGCTTAAGGCCGGAGTGCGAGATGGGACGGTTTCAATCACTGAAAATGAAATTCAAACTGATAAGACTTTTGAGCTATGAGAACTGCGAAAATTCCATTGAGAGAACTACTTGGTGAGATTTCACCTGCGGACAGAGCACAGACAAGATTGTCGTTTGAAATCTCCAATCGTTTGGATGCTCTTATGCAAGAGCGAGGAATGACAAAAAAGCAGCTTGCCGATGCCATAGGTAAGCGCCCAAGCGAAATCACACGTTGGTTAAGCGGTGAGCATAATTTCACAATTGCTACCCTCGGAATGCTTTCTGCGTTCTTCGGGCAACCAATCGTAACCGTTGGATAATGCCAGGAAACTTTAATACAGATTGATTTCGAGGCTTGGCGCAAGATTTGTGTCAGCAACGGCAAGCTACGGTATTTTGCCAAGGGGGGAGGAATTAGTCTCAATAAGCAAGGTTAGTCGTCATATCGGTTTTATCCAATCCGGCACACTTAAAAATGCGGCACGTTCAACTGACCGCACCAAGCACGTGACGTGTACGCCTACACATCTGAGCCTATTGAGGAAAAATGACGGCAAACAGTGTTAAAAACCTTGACTCTCAACATTTGTTGAGAGTTTTATTATTATTTGTTGTAACTTAGTGAAGAAACTATAAACTTTATCCGCCGTACTGATTCAGACGACAAATAGGCTTGCAAAAAATACGATAAACAGTATAAATCCTTGGCTCTCAACATTTGTTGAGAGTTTTTATTTTTATTGTTGGTTACTTATTGCTTTATCTATTGGATTTTCAATAAATACTTAAACAAAGATTGGATAAAAGAGATTGGATCCCCTAAGACGGTGGTGTTCTACTTCAACGCAACCGCCCCCGGCTCGAACTATGCCGCCAACGACCAAGACTTCCATTGGTGGGTAATCCATGAATTTGATACGAAAAATTCCCCTATCACGACTCTTTCTCACTCTCAATGAGCGGTGTTATCTGAAAAATAGGTCTAATTGTGTGGTTATGTGGACAAAAAGCACTATCTTTGCAAAACAAACGACATGGCTAGTCGTTTTACATCTGAGTACTCACAGATAATTTATTTAAGCCATGGCACGTCCAATAGCAGAAACCCCGGTGCTCTACGGTGCAGATGCGCAGCGGTTTGAAACAATCATACAAAGCACCAAGCCTTACTCCAAGGAGAAAAAAGAACAGTTCCGCAAGACATACGAGGACTTTAAGCGTAAAGTAAAAATACTCTTGTAAGTATGCTTCAATTAGTTCGGCTTACCGACGATTACACAATCAGCTCGTTTGATTGCGGTGACGAAGATTTGAATGATTTTAGACTGCTTATGCCAAACGACCCCAACGAACACACGAAGACTATGTTCTTCGATATGTTCTCTCTTTCAGAGTGATTTATTTCATGGCTCAGTTAAACGATTTTCTTTCGCATATCGACTTGGAGGCAATTCGCGAGTATTGCATGGCAAACGGTGAGACTGTACGCTATGCAAAGAGCGATTGTTTTGTTGAAGCCGGTAGTATGTGTCGAAATGTTGGTTTCGTCAAATCCGGTTATTTCAAGTATTGCGTGTTGACATCCAAAGGTGATTATGCTGTTACCGGGTTCACACTCAAGAATGAATGTATCACAGATATTACCCAGTCATTTCTATTCGATAAACCCTCTAAAATTTCAGTCATGGCAGGTTGTGATGCAGAAGTGCTTCAAGTTCCATTAAAGCCACTCAGAGAATTTATTAGAAATTATTACTGTCCGCTAAAAATTTTAAGCGACGATAAAATTAGGGCTGATTCCATTTGGTGGAGTCAGCCCATTTTGGTTAACTTTGAGTTCCCACACAAAAAGTATAACCATGAGCAAAAGTACAAATTTTTTCGGACAGCCGGTGTATGGTCAGCTGATAAAATCACTTGACCGGGCAAAAATTGTTGAAATGAGCCGTAAAAATGGCGGAGAGAAGTATGTGAAAAGCTTTAACGGCTATGTCCATCTCCTGACGATGCTTTTCGCCGTGATAATGCGTTTCGACTCACTGCGTGAAATAGAGGCGGCTATGACTGCCGAGGTTCGGAAGCTGGCGCACTTGGGCATTGAGAAGGTCCCAAAGCGCAGCACACTGTCGGACTCCAATGCCAGACGGCCTGAAAAATTCTTTGAGGAGGTATGTCGAGACTTGTATGAGTCCAACAAAGGCAAACTTTCTTCGGACAGCCGGCGCAACGGCACAGAAGCGTGGATAAAGTCTCTCAGAATCATCGATTCCACTACCATATCGCTTTTCTCCAACATGATATTCAAGGGGGTTGGACGGCATCCCAAGACCGGGAAAAAGAAAGGTGGAATAAAGGTACATTCCGTGATACATGCCAACGAGGGTATCCCTTGCGATGTAAGGTTCACATCCGCCACCACCAATGATTCCTTCATGCTTGCACCGTCCCATTACAACCATGATGAGATAGTGGCGCTCGACCGCGCCTATATCAACTATGAGAAATTTGAGGAACTGACAGACAGAGGGGTGGTATATGTCACCAAAATGAAGAAAAATCTCAAATACGAGCTTTTATTTGACTTCATGGAGATTACTCCGGAAGGCAAAATGGAATATCGTGAGCAGATTGTGGTATTCCGGAAGGGCGACATCAACCATATAGCCCGCATGATCACATATGTCGACATTAAGAAAGGGAAACAGCCAAAACTTATAACATTGCTTACCAACGACTTTGACATGCGTCCTGAGACAATCGTCGCAATTTACCGCCGCAGATGGCAGATTGAGTCGCTTTTCAAGCAGATAAAGCAAAATTTCCCACTGCGATATTTCTATGGCCAGAGTGCCAATGCTATCAAGATTCAGATATGGGTAACACTGATAGCCAACCTGTTGTTATCAGTGCTTCAAAGTTCCTTGACGCGACAATGGAGTTTCTCGGGTCTCGCTACAATGGTCAGAATCGTGCTGATGTACTATCTCAATCTTGAGAAATTCTTCAATCAACCCGATGCAGACCTTAAAATGATGCTTGCCGAAGCCTCCGAATCGCCACCCGAATCGGTAGAAAATCAATAACAGGGGCTTGTATGAGCATGGAATTTTGCCCAACTTCTATCTTTCAAGAGGTTGGGCATGAATCCTTATAGTTTAGCGGACAGTAATAATTAGAAATAGGAAGCCTGATCTTATCACAAACATAGCATCTGTTTGCCTTGAAGAGGCATATACTCGTTACCTCCGCCTTTACTCAAAATCGCCGACAGAGCGTTATCTTGAACTTGTTGAAAATTATCCTGATCTCTTGGAGCAAGTAACGCTTCGCGACATCGCCTCATACCTTCTCGTTACGCCAATATATCTAAGTAGAATACGAAAAAAATTGGGGAAATGAATCCGGCATAAACATTGTTTTACGTTGAAGTCGAATTTCAGAACTAACTTTGCCGAGCAAAAAAGTTTTCGTTACTATGGCAAGGTTATTCTTATCGTCAATTTTATTTTCTACTTTGCTTTCATCGATGGCCCAAGGCATTACCGGCAAGGTCGTTGATGAAAACAATACGCCTCTTGATTTTGTAAATGTTGTTCTTATAAATAAGGCCGACTCAACATTTATATCAGGCACAATCACCAACGAAGAGGGCATATTTCTTTTTGAGGAAACCGTTGATGCTCCGGCTTTTCTCAAATTCTCATCTACCGGCTATACCTCCGTATCGAAGGATATACCTTCAACAGGCAATGTCGGGATAATCACCATGACTCACGAAAGCGTATCAACACCTTACAAAGTTTTAAAATCCTGCAGTTGAATTAACTGTCAACGGCAAAAAAGCAGACTTCAAGGTTGCTAAGCTAAAAGGCACTTGGCAATAACAATATTTTAATCCGAAACTGATCTCTAATGCAAGAATGATAATCCCCAGCATTGCTGCCGGGGGTTTTCTTTTTTGGGGACAGCTTTATGTTGCGCAGCCATTATTCATTATTCATTGTTAGCTATTCATTACTTTGTCGTCGCCGGAGGCTCCTCCCTCCCGGAGGCTTCGCGACATTGCATCGCGCACCGGGCAAGGAGGCGTCGCCGATGTTTAATGGCAAACTTTTTTATTAGGGAATCATCAACAGTGGACTCAATCATAAATTTTGGTGCATTGCTGAGCTGCGAACCTTTATGGCATGATATTTGTAACGATTTATAGGGGGATGTGGAGATTGATATAGAATATTTACGCTCATGAACAAAGACAATGCAGTGCCTGTGCTGCTTCTTACAGGTTATCTTGGCAGTGGCAAGACCACTCTTCTCAACCGCATTCTCAACAACCGTAAGGGTATCCGTTTTGCCGTTATTGTAAATGATATTGGTGAGGTGAATATCGATGCAGACCTTATTCAGAAATCGGGTGTCGTCAATACTGCCGACGACAACTTGGTGCCTCTCCAGAATGGCTGCATATGCTGCACTCTTAAGATGGACCTCGTGAAGCAGCTTTCGGACCTCGCCGGTAGTGGAAACTTCGACTATATCGTGATTGAGGCAAGCGGTATATGCGAGCCTGAACCGATTGCCCAGACCATCTGCTCAATGGAAGTTATGGATGAGCAATATACTCATGGGGCAAAGGTGCGGCTTGACAGCATTGTCACAGTGGTCGACGCACTCCGCCTGCGCGATGAGTTTGGCGGCGGTGATGCCCTGCAACGCGAAAACCTCGATGAGGAAGATATCGAGAACCTCGTGATTCAACAGATAGAATTTTGCAATGTAATTCTCCTCAACAAGATATCGGAAGTCTCAGGCGAGGAGGCTTCAAAAATCAAGGCAGTGGTGCGCGCACTGCAACCCACCGCCGAAATAATAGACTGCGACTATTGCGACGTGCCGCTCGACAAACTGCTCGACACTGACAACTTCGACTTCGAGAAAGTGGCCACATCTGCCACTTGGGTGAAAGAGATTGAAAAGCCTCTCGATGAAATGGCAGACCATCACCATGAACATGCGCATCACCATGAACATGCGCATCACCATGAACATGCGCATCACCATGAACATGCGCATCACCATGAACATGAGCATCAGCATGAACATGAGCATGAAGACCATTCGCACTGCGACCACGAGCATGGACACTGCTGTTGTCACCACCATCATCACCATGGCGAAGGAGAAGCTGAGGAATATGGAATCGGCACATTCGTATATTTCAACCGCAAGCCATTTTCGCTCAACAAGTTCGACTGGTTCTGCATGAAGCAATGGCCCAAGAGTGTGATTCGTTGCAAGGGTGTTTGTTACTTTGAAGAGAATCCCGACATGTCGTATCTCTTTGAGCAGGCCGGCTCTCAGAAGCAGCTACAAGAGGCCGGACGCTGGTATGCCACGGCACCGGTTGAAGACCTCGACATACTTATGGCACGCAACCCTGACTTGATGCGCGATTGGGATGAGAAATATGGTGACCGCATGGAGAAGCTCGTATTCATAGGCCGCAACATGGACAAGGCCGCAATCACGGCTGCGCTCGATACCTGCCTCGCCGACTAAGAATGGGAGCGTAAGCCTCCGGCTTGCGACAACATTAAAATATACATGAGCGAGTTAATAATATAACGAAGGAACTTGCCACACTGGCATCAAGATCGGAGCATTCAGTTTGTGACGTTTCATCTTGCCGATTCCTTGCCCGCTTCAGCAAGAAAGGAGTTGCAATGTGTCAAAGACAGATTTATAGAAGTAAATCCGGAGCCGTGGTCTGAGACAATACGTGCACAATTTAATTCGATGTTTCCATCTTTCATAAATGATTACCTCGATGCAGGATATGGAAGTTGTTGTCTGAAAAGAAAGGAGTGTGCCACTATCATGTCAAATACAATTGACTATTTCGATGGTGAACGCTATATGATACATAGTTACGTGATAATGCCTAACCATGTCCATATTTTGGTCGAATTAAACGGCTCTCACAGTCTTTCAAGCATTTGCAAGTCTTGGAAAAATTATAGTGCGCTGCACATTAATCGTCTGCTCGGACAATCAGGTAAATTATGGCATCATGAATCATGGGACAGGTTGATAAGAAATGAGCGCCATTATGAGAATGTGGTAAATTATATAGAAAAGAATATACGGCAGGGAGGAGTGATATGGAGATAGAAAATATTTCGCAAGCCGGAGGCTTACGCTCCTATTTCGCAAGCCGGAGGCTTACGCTCCAAACGTGAAATATCGTTAAAAAAACGGCAAAAGTTTGGTTTGGCCTTACTTTTGCCGTTAATTTACATTATGCAGGATAATAAAAAAACGGCCACACTCCCCTCCAAGGTAAAGGCCGACAAAGATAACAGTCAAAGATATATCAGCATCAAAGGTGCAAGGGTCAACAATCTTAAGAATGTTGACCTGGAGCTTCCGTTGGGCAAATTCATTGTCATGACCGGCGTAAGCGGGTCCGGCAAGTCGAGTTTGGCGTTCGATACACTTTATGCAGAGGGTCAACGCCGCTATGTGGAGAGCCTGTCGGCATATGCCCGTCAATTTCTCGGCCGCATGGCCAAACCGGAATGCGACTACGTGAAGGGTTTGCCTCCGGCTATTGCCGTGGAACAAAAGGTCAACACCCGCAATCCACGAAGCACCGTGGGAACCTCTACCGAAATATACGATTACCTGCGAATGCTCTTCGCCCGCATAGGGCGCACCATATCACCGGTAAGCGGAGAGGAAGTGCGTAAACATGGTATCGAGGATATAGTACGCACTGTACTTTCTTATAAAGAAGGTACCCGCTTTGCCGTGCTCACACGCCTTATAATCCCGACGGGCCGCACTGCATCCCAGCACCTCGACATACTTCAGAAGCAAGGTTACTCGCGGCTTGAACATGAAGGCGGGTTTATCATGATATCCGATTTATTGGCATCCGGCCAAGAGATTGATACTAATGGCTACCGACTCCTGATAGACAGACTGAGCGTAAGCGATGACAAAGACACCGTGTCGCGCCTTACCGACTCTGTGGAGACAGCATACTTCGAAGGACGCGACGAAGCAATAGTCAAGGTGTGGGAACACGACGGTGCTCATGAGCATCTCTTCTCTCGCAAGTTTTCGGCCGACGGTATAGACTTCATGGAGCCGAGCGACATGATGTTCAACTTCAACAACCCTTACGGCGCATGCCCGATATGCGAGGGGTTCGGCCAGGTGCTCGGCGTGAGCGAAGACTTAGTGGTGCCCAACAAGACACTATCCATCTATCAGAATGCAGTGAAATGCTGGAACGGAGAGACCATGGGCGAATGGAAAAAACGCCTCATTCACTTGGCGCCACGCTTCAACTTCCCTATCCATACACCCTACAATCAACTTACGGAACAGCAACTCGACTTCCTGTGGCATGGCAACAGCCACTGGGAAGGTATTGACGGTTTCTTCCGTTGGCTTGACACGCGCATGGACAAGATACAGTTTCGTGTGCTCAAAGCCCGCTATCGCGGCAAGACCCGCTGCCCCGAATGCGGAGGCTCAAGACTCCGCAAGGA
>CAJUIJ010000085.1:8006-10521 GCA_910586175.1 uncultured Muribaculaceae bacterium
CGGCTACGTAAAAGTGGGAGGTCGCAGCATCACCGAACTTGTCAAGATGCCTGTAAGCGAACTGCAAACTTTTTTCGACGGCTTGAAACTGACAGCATCAGAAGAGAAGATAGCAGCACGTCTGCTCACGGAGATACGCCAACGTCTCGGATTCCTGAACGAGGTGGGTCTCTCCTATTTAACACTCGACCGCCTTAGTTCCACGCTTTCGGGCGGTGAGAGCCAACGCATCAACCTCGCCACGTCGCTTGGCAGCGCATTGGTCGGCTCACTTTATATTCTCGATGAACCGAGCATAGGTCTACATTCGCGCGACACGGAGAAGCTGATACATGTGCTTCGTCGCTTGCAGCAGATAGGAAACACCGTCGTTGTGGTGGAGCATGATGAAGATATAATGCGAGCCGCCGACGAGATTGTGGATATAGGCAAAGATGCCGGGCGCAACGGAGGCACTGTAGTTCTTGAAGGGAACCTCAACGAAGTGCTCACCGACGGCAAACAGTACAACTCATATACTGTGGACTACCTGCGTGGCGACCGCTGCATAGAAATACCCAAACGCAGACGCGCATGGAAAAAAAGCGTGCAAGTGGAGGGAGCAGCACAAAACAACCTTAAGGATATCGATGTGACGTTCCCTCTCGAAGTGATGACAGTGGTGACAGGAGTGAGCGGCTCCGGAAAATCCTCGCTTGTAAAGGAAGTGCTTTATAAAGCACTTATGCGAGAACTTGGAGAACCGGTAGGAGTGCCGGGTACTCACCGTGCGCTCACAGGAGATATCAGGGCCATAAAGGGAGTGGAGATGATTGACCAGAATCCGATAGGCACATCCTCGCGCAGTAACCCGGCCACATACCTTAAGGCTTACGATGAGATACGCAAGCTCTTTGCAGACCAACAGCTATCGAAGCAGATGGGCTTCACACCGGCTTACTTCTCATTCAATACCGACGGTGGCCGTTGCGAGGAGTGCAAGGGAGAGGGCACCATCACTATTCCGATGCAGTTCATGGCCGATATTCAGGTGGAGTGTGAGGCTTGCCATGGCAAGAGGTTCAAGCAGGAAGTGCTCGATGTGGAATATCGCGGCAAGAACATACATGACTTCCTGAACATGACAGTAAACCAAGCCATTGACTTCTTGAGCGAAGTGAATGGCAATCAAGAGAAGAAGATTGTAGGCAAACTTAAACCACTTCAGGATGTAGGCTTGGGTTACATCAAGTTAGGACAATCATCTTCAACGCTCTCCGGCGGAGAGAACCAGCGTGTGAAATTGGCATATTTCATAGCTCAGGAGAAACAGCAGGGCACACTCTTCATATTTGACGAACCGACCACCGGACTTCACTTCCATGATATATCGGTACTGTTGAAGTCGCTCAACAGACTTGTAGACAACGGCAACACAGTGCTGATAATAGAGCATAACATGGACATAGTGAAATCTGCCGACTGGGTAATCGACATAGGTCCTGAGGGTGGGGAGGCCGGTGGCGAGATAGTCACGGCCGGCACGCCTGAACAGGTGGCCTCATGCAAAACATCATACACAGGCCACTACCTCAAGGAGAAATTGAAATCCTGACCTTTCCTTGAAACAATAATATCGATTTGGCATGAGAGCAATTCCGGCATACCGGGCGTTACCGCTAATAATCACCTGCACACTTGCGGGAGGATTAGCTACGGTCGGTGCCAAGGAGCGTTACCGCCAATTGCCGGAGGTGGTTGTGGAAACTCGCAAGCATAATGTGCTTCACTTATTGGCATATGTGCGTGAGTATTCCACCTTGACCACTTATAGCGACACCATCTTCATGTTTCGCGAGAAGATGGTAGACTTCATGCTTCCGCAAGACCGAAAGTCGAAGTTCAAGGGGTGGAAAAATCCGAGAATGCTGAAATGCAGCTCCTATTACCGCTTTACCGACAACGAAGGACTCGACTCAGTGAGCGACATTTGCAACCATCACTTCTCATGGTCCGACTGGGTCGGAGTGCCCAACACTTGCGGCATTCCCAAACGGCTGCTTGACAAGTCATCAATTTGCGACACAGTGCAAGGCAAATATAACGCGGCAGAGATATGGACCAAGAAAGATGATAAAGTGTCTGTATGGGTGAATGTGCTTACCGACACATTGGAGAGACGCTGGGTGCCACAGATGGACCATTTCTTCAAACAGGGTATTGATTTCGACAAGTTCAAGATTCGTTTTGATTACGACAATGTGCTTGGCCACTATCTTATGCCTTCCGACTTATCGGGATACACATATCTCATAGAGTCGAACGGCCGAGGCAGGGTGATGTTCAGATTTAACAAGCCTGACCAACCCTACTATGTCACCACCAACGCTGAAGTGTACCTGCTTGACCGCGAATACATCACCACAAAGGAGGCCCGTCGTTGGGAAGACCATAAGTTTGACAAAGATGAGATAGAGATAGTTCAGCCACCATGGGCACCTGCTATACCTTTTGAAGTTCAAAACCTTATGGCGAG
>CAJUIJ010000086.1 GCA_910586175.1 uncultured Muribaculaceae bacterium
GAACCTCGCAGTGATTCAGGGCACTGATAAGGATGGTCAGTCAAACGAGGGCACACGCGCAGACTCTTCGATAGCTACCGACCGCAATTGGAAACCCTCTCATCAGGGCACCAACGGGGGCTGCGAATGGGCATATCTCGACATCCTCCCCTCAGCCCACGGCTTTGTAGTGGTGAAAGACTCCAAGGGTAATGCCTATGGACACGGTTCGAAGATTACCAAATACGAACCACTCACTATCGAGGCTACTGCCGATGAAGGCTATGAACTCAAGTCTTTCTCTCTTAATGGTGAGGATGCGCAGGAGGGCAGCAAATTCGACATGCCCGGCATTTACACCAAGCTTCGTGCCACATTCACAAAACAGTCAGGCATAAGCAACGTGAACAGTAACGGTCTCAACGTAACTGCATCCAACGGCATGATTCTGCTTACCACAGATTGCGACAAGGCCGAGCTCCAGGTGGTCAACATCAACGGCACCGTGGTATATGCAGGGGAAGTTGCCAATGGCACAATCCTGCCCGTGGAGGCCGGTGTATATGTGGTCAAAGCCAAGGATGACAAGAAATCGGTCAAGGCTACCTTCAACGTGAAATAATTCTTCTCCGTAAGAATTGCAGCAACCGCTCAGATAATAAGTTGGAAGCATCCGACCATGTGCCGGATGCTTCCAAAAATCATATCAAAGACAACACTAACAAAAACTTTCAGCCAATGAAAAAAACTTTAACCACACTTGCAGTGCTCGGTTTCAGCGTGGCCACGGCTCTTGCCGTCGCTCCACCTTACTCGAGCGACTTCTACACCGGCATCAACGAACTTGATGAAGGATGGACCACAATCAACAACGGCAGAAAAGCATATTCTTGGGCATATGACAGAGATGAGAATTTCAAGAGTGCCAACAGAACCGGAGGTGCCTACAAACAATATGACTCCAACTATGCCGCAGATTGCTGGCTTGTATCTCCAGCCATCACACTTGAATCAGGCACAACTTACACAATGACAGTATTGGCCAAGACAAGAGGTGCAGACTCAGAATCTCTTGAAATAATGCTCGGCAATGAACCCTCGTCAACAGCACTTTCAGCCGGAACCCATCTTTTCAGAGAAGTCCAACTTAAAAGTCCGGACAGCTACAAGACCATAACCAAAGAATTCACAGTAAGCGAGGCAGGAGAATATTATTTCGGCATGCATTGCTTTAGCCCTGCCGATCACTTTGAACTCTGTATCACAGGCTTCTCAGTGACCGACGGCACAGGAGGTGGCGAGACTCCCGACCCGGGTCCGGTTGATCCGTCCGCACCTGCGTCAATTCCATGGTCGCAAACTTTTACCGAAGAACCATCAGACTGGACTTACGTGAATGGGCCTTACACTCAGTCAACATCCACATGGTATTATTACGATTGGAACCAGGCCATCAAGATGGACTTTACCGAAGGTCAGAAAGAGGACCATTGGGCCATTACTCCGGCTCTCAACTTTGCAGAAGCCGGCACATACGCACTCGAACTTTCGGGCATAATGTATGGCAAACTTAATTTCCACATCGGCACAGATGCATCCGACCTCAACTCTTTCTCCAAAATCAACGGAGAGTTTGAGGGCGAGGAGTACGAGTACAACGGCAAATATGTGTTTCACGTTTCCACTCCCGGCACATACCATATAGGCATACAGGCTTGTGCCGAAAAAGGTGCATATCTTGGCTACCGCATCAAGTCGATATCGGTAAAGACACAGGCCAAAGCCATCGTGAATATAAATGACCTTACCGTCACCACATTTGAGACCCCGGCCAAGGCTATCCTAAGTGCCACATACCCATCAGTATTCAACAATGGCGAACCACTTGATGTTATTACCAAGGCCGAGATTCTGCGTGATGATTCCGTGATAGAGACCATAGCGAATCCTACCCCCGGGTCTGCACTGTCATACGAAGACACTCCCGAACCCGGAAGTTACACCTATAGCGTAAAAATATATGGAGCCGACAATTCAGAACCCGAAGAGGCACCTATGGTCGTAAAAGCCGGATACATCGGAAAACCCTTCATTGATATGCCTGTAGAAGCGATCAAATTCACCGATATTGAAGAGAAGGAGCTTGACAAGTGGCTGCTCAACGGATGGTACAACAACTATGGCATACTGACATCCGAATCAGATGACAATGGAGATGTCGACAACTGGCTATGCTCACCCTATATTTCTCTTGAGCCGGGCAATTATCGCCTTACTCTCAACAGCAACGCCTATATGAACGGCTACAGTGTAGCTCTCAGCACCGCACGCCTCAACGTAATAGAAAACAACGTACAGATATATGACTGTCAGAAGGATGAGAATTACAGTGCATCCGACAAAGTGATTGAATTTGCAATCACCGAAGCAGGCGACTACTCTATATCCATACACCATTACAAGGGGTCTTCTTATTCTTACTATAAGAAATTAACTGTCAACAGCTTCAAGCTCGCTAAAATTGTATCACTCCCCAAGGCTGTGACAGATTTGACCGGTCATACCAATGATGCATGCGATGAGGCCACACTATCTTGGGTTAATCCGACAAAGACAAATGTCGGTGAAGACATCGAAGGCACTCTCAACATCAAGGTTTTGCGCGACAACGAGTTGCTGACCACACTCAATGGAGAGCCCGGTCAAACCATGCATTATACCGATCAGGATATACCTGACCATGGCAAGCATACATACTCTATTGTCGTCGCTAACCTGAACGGCGAACAAGAAGATGAGATACCCTTCGTCACCATTGACTTCAAGGTGCCTGTGGAATTCCCTTACAATGCAGACTTCAATGATTGGAACACCGGTGGCGAGTGGAACTATTGGGAACTATCGGAAGAAGGTTATCTAACATTCCGTGAAGCATATTCAGGCTACAGCGACTATGCAATAAGCCCGATGATGGAATTCAAGGACAACGAGAAATATGAAGTCACTGCTGTATTTGAGAATTCCACTGCCTCTGTAAACTTCCGTTTCGGTCAGGAGGAAGATGGCTCGAATCACAAAATAATCCACGTCTTCCCGTCTCCCGTATCCGATGCAGAAGAGACCATGAAGGTGAACATCAATTGTTCAAATGCCACACAGCCTGAACCTGCTGAAATCCATGCTGAAGCAGACGGTGACCAAGAAGGAGAAGGAAATGAGAGCACATCTACAACCATACAGATGACTCCGGCCAAAGGTTATATCTCACTGCATATGGCCAGCCAAGGCAAGGTGTGCATGAAATCGTTTGCCATAACTAAGCTCAACAACTCAGGTTCCGGCATTGAAACTATAATCGCAGCCGGTGAGGGTATAACCTATGCCCACGGCACAGCCAGACTCCCTGAGGGCACGCTCAGCTATGCAATTGTAGATCTTAATGGCAATACCCTTGCAAGCGGTTCGGAAGAGTTGACCATAGACCTGAGCCACTATGACACCACAATCATTATCGTGGCCCGCACATTACACTCTCAGCATACACTCAAAGTGATACGCTGACAAATAGCCCGATATCTTGATTAGGACTGACAAATTATAGTTCGGTCTATTCAGAGCTTTACATTGAGGCCATGCAGACATTAGAGCTGTATGGCCTCAATCATTAACCGGATTGCCGCAAATTGCAACCTTGAAATCCACAAGAAATCTTCACTGCCGGTGTCTTCATGCAAACGTTATCGCTCCTTATAAAGCATTACCAAAACCCGAATATATTTTCAAGTGACGGCATGTCATATTTTTGCTTTTTTTGAGTCATTTTTGCAATTTTTCATTTATTTTTCTATATTTGCACTATTCAAGCGACCACGACTTATTGAAATCATTTTGGAATCATAATGACTGTTGCGCTTACATGACGCAGTAAACAACAATTCACTTATTATAAATCACACATGAAGAAATTATACATGATGAAGATGAAAAAGCAACTTTTTTATTCGCTGGCAGCTGTCGGATTACTCGCGGGCGCGGGTAGCATCACGGCCGCCTCTATGTTTGAGAACAAAGCCAACACACCGTCTGCAATTACCAAGGCAGATGAGGCCGACGACAACAAGCCCGGTTATCCCGGCCTCGTGGGTGAATGCAAAATCGATGGTAAGGAGGTGTATCTGCACTTCACCATTACAGCACCAACCCAGCTAAAGACTCCCGACTGGGATTATATCGACTACGAAGGGAAGTTTGACAAACTCGAACTGCTTCGTGAAGGTGCAAGCTATTATGATGACCCTATTCTTATAAAAGAATGGACTGACGTGGATGCGGGAGCCGTGTTCGAAATCGATGACAAAGACCAGTCTCTCAAAAAGGGTGAAGAATACACATATTATGCAGTTGCGACTCGCCAAGAGAAATCGGGCGATTACAAATATGCGTATATGACACTTGGCATGAAGCCCATCGACCCGGATAATCCGGTGCTTGAGCCTACCGGCAACGGTGCACCCGTAACGGTGAAATACACATGTCCGGCACTCGAACGTAAAGTGGGCTACTGGGATAGCGAGCCTATGCCCGACGGTGTGACATACGACAAGATTATCCTGTCGAGAAGCTCCGGCGGCACTGAAGTAGAGCTTGAAAGCCACGATAACCCTACACCCGGGCAGGAATTCTCATATATCGACAACGATGCCCCCAACGGCACCAGCCGATATATGGTAAAGACTATCACATTTGTGGGAGAAAGCGACCAGGCCTCTACAAGCATATTCCTCGGCGACGACTATCCTGGTGCCCCTTCCAATGTCGTTGCAGTCGAAGTGGACGGCAAGGTAAAGGTGACTTGGGATGCCCCGACCGAGGGTTACAATGGTGGTGTGCTTGACCTTTCCAAGGTTAAATATTCAGTTTACCGCAAGTTAGGAAGCTATGACTACAATCCGAAGCTCCTTTCAGACAATGTGACTGAGTGCGAGTATATCGATGACCTCGCCGACCTGACATCCGAGCAAACCGTATCTTACCGCATCATCCCCCACAACGATGTTCAGGCTCCGGATAATACATACAATTATGCTGACTCATATGGTGGCCTATTAGTGGGGCCTCCCGCTGCTCTACCCTTACATGAGACATTCAATAACGGCTCAAAATTCAACAAAGGATTCGCCAACACCTGGACCAGCGACTTTTCATGGGATTCGTTCAACCAGTATTATGTCAAAAACGACCAGTCGATTGCTGTAGGAAACGAGACAACTCTCGATTTGTTGGCAGGCGTAGACGGAGGTACGAATGATGACGAAACCGGCCCGGACGCATACTTCTACGTTTCACCGGCCACTTATTACGAAACCTGCAATGATGGTTACCTCGCATCAGGCAACCTGACATTTGCCAATGCCGGCAACCCCTATGCCACAATGTATATTGTGCCTATCAACAACTCAACAGGCACAGTGTCGCTACAGATTTCCACCGGACAGCTGGATGATGAAGGCAATCCATCATGGAATACAGTAGAAACAATCAGTTTCGATGATCCGGACCTTGACGAATCTGCGCCCACTACCGAATTGAAGTGGAAGAAATGTATAATCCCCATGACTGCATATGCAGGTACTGAGAAATGCAAGGTGCGTCTCGCATTCAAATACGCGCTTCCCAAAGATTTGAGATACGCCATGCTTTTCGACGACCTGAAGATAGATGACTATCCCGCAGCAACCGACTTGAGTGTGGAACGTGCCAACAATGGCGACCTGAACCTGACCTGGAGTCTGCCCGAAAGTGCCGGCGAGAAAGCTGTGACCTACAACGTATATCTCAACGGCGAAAAAGTGGCCGAGACAAACGAACCTAACTACACCCACAAGGATGTGGAGCAGGGCGAAAGCTACTCGTTTGAGGTGGAAGCTGCCTACGGCGACATCACAGCCCCCAAGACCGAACCGGCTGTCTTCACAGTAGACCTCACTTCATTCACAGTCAATGAACTTACATATCAAGTGGATGGCGACAATGTGGCACTCTCTGCATATGCAGGCAGTGAGGAAAGTGTAACTATTCCCGCTACAGTAAGCTACAAGGAGCGTGAGTTCTCTGTAAACGATCTCAACGTATCAGTATTCAAAGGCAACCGCAACCTCAAATCTATCAACATAGAGGCCAACGTGACCGAAATACCTGTAGAGTTCCTCTATGGATGCGTCGCACTGCACGAGGTCACACTCCCCGCTACCGTCCAGACAGTGGAAGACAAGGCATTCTTTGGCTGTGCAGCCCTCGAATCGATAACACTCCCATCTGCCCTCGCCACTATCGGCACATCTGCATTTGAGCATTCCGGTCTGAAGGAAGTTGCATTTGGTGAAAACCTCACTGAAATCAAGGCAAATGCGTTCAGATATTGCTCAAATCTGGCCAAAGTGAAATTCACTACCGCAGTGCCTCCGACCGTCGGCACCGACGCGTTCGCTGAGATTGCAAATCCATGCATCGGCGATTGCCCTGAAGAAAGCGTCGAGGCTTACACTAATGTGGCTGAGCTCTCCACCATCACATTCCCGATGTCAGGCATCAATGGCATATCGGCTAACCCGAATGTTAAGAGCATAGAATATTTCAACGTTCGCGGCGAACGCATCGATAGCCCCGCCAAGGGAGAAGTGACTATCGTGCGCACCACGCTGCTCAACGGCACAGTGAAAACCCGGAAACAATTTATCAAATAATTTATGAAAACACAACTTATTATAGCGAGTGCACTGTTGATGGCAACCGGAGCCACAGCGGCAGAAAAGCCATCACGTTTCACATCGCTCCGTCAGCTCACCCCTGAAGTTCTACATGAACTTCAGGGCGAGGGCGAAGCCTCCACTCGCACCATGCTCACCCGCACAAATCCGTCTCAAGGAGTCGCAGATAAGCGAGTTGCACGCACGTCAGAAGCACCTGCCGCCATGCAGCAGCCTCAGGCCCGCATAAGCCTCTCGGGTGCAAAATTCACAGGTTGGCTCACGGCCAACTCTCAGGAGAACGGTGGTTACTATCAGCTTGACACTGACGGCAGCTACTCAATGCTATGGTCGAACAAGGTGGCTGAACTTGGCATAACACTCAACAACGGGTGGATTAAAAATGGCAAGTTATGCGGACTTGGGTCCTTAGCTTCAGGAGGCATAGTGCTATATTACAACTATCTGGAGTTTGACCTCGCCACAGGTGCCCCCCTCACTGAGACACCTATTGGCTCGGACAACCTGATAGACCTAAGCAATTACTATCTCAGCAGCACATATGTGGCAGAGGAAGACCGCATATACGGCTACACCTACGCCGACAATGAAGGCTCCGGCTACAACTTCTGCAGCAGCCCCGTTTCCGACATTGCCGATGTGACTGTAATAAAGCACATCACCGACAATACCGAACGCACAGGCTCCATATGCTACCGTGCTGAAGACGGTCTCTTCTACGGTGTGAACTACAACGGCGAATTTGTAACCATCGACCGCAAGGGTATACAGAACAGGCTCTTCAAACTCGATGTAGCCACCCTGCGCACAGAACCAAGTGCCATCGTATACAGTCCGCTCGACGATGCATTCCTCTACTGCGCATATTACTTTGACTATGCCACACAGCTTTACTTCATACATCCGGAGAAGAAACAGGCAGACTTTATCACAAACATGCCTTCTGACTATCAGTTCACGTTCCTTCTCAATGATGACTACAAATATGACGCATCAGCTCCCGCGCGTCCGGAAATAGTCAGCATGGACATAGCAGAAGGCGCACTTGAGGGCAAGATAGTCTATAGGCTCCCTTCCAAGAGTGCCGGTGGTGACGCGCTCAGCGGAGATCTCGATTGGAACCTCTATATCGACAATACTCTCTACAAAAGCGGCAAGTCTTCAGCCGGCTCAGAGGTGTCGGTAGATATCAAAGACCTGAAGCAGGGTCTGCACGTGATACGTATGAACACGGCAAAGGATGGCAAAACCGGTCTGTCGTGTGTCGAATCGCAGTATTTCGGCAATGGCATACCATATGCTCCGGAGAATGTCAGCATCGACGGTCTGAAAGTGAGCTGGGATGCTGTGACCGCTGCTGAATACGGTGCATATATCGACCTTTCCAAACTTAGCTATGAAGTGTATGTGAACGGTGATTTCATCGAATCTACCCAAAACACAGAATACACACTCAATCTCGACGGCACAAAGCCTTACAGCTCTTATGCTGTTACGGTTAAGGCAAAATGCAACGGACAGACTTCTGCAAGCTCCCAGAGTGTCAAGACCCTCTTCGGAGCACCCTTCGCATTGCCTTACGGCATGACACCTACCCAGGCAGAGGCAGACCTGACCACTGTAATCAATGCCGACGGCAGCCCCTCTTATGGCGAATGGGCATTCTCAGAGGCAAGATGGCACGAACCGGTGTTCTACTCCGGCTGGAATCTGGTGAAGGCAGACGACTGGCTGATATTGCCGCCGGTGGACTGCAGCGATATTTCACACGCATTCCGCATTACGTTTGACGCTGTGTGTGGCGGTATGGCATCGAGCGATGAGCGTTTTGAAGTATGGTGTGGCTCAGCCCCCACGGTCGAAGCAATGAAAACCCTTATCATTCCCGAGACCGCTGTATCCAACTTTATCACTGAAGGTTGGGAGACATTCTCCAATCTCTTCCTGCCACGCGAGGCCGGACCATGCTATATCGCAATCCGTGCCGTTTCACCCCCTCAATCATATTCACTGCTGATACGTAAGATTAAGATTGAGGCTACAGATGAGCCGGCTGCCGTGCCTATGGCTCCCAGCGATGTGAAACTTGTGTCGAAAAGCGATGCTGATCTCACTGCCACTGTATCGTTCAAGATGCCCACCACCACAATATCCGGCTCTGAATTTGCTGAAGACTCAGCACTCAAGGCTATCCTGAAAGCCGGTGAAAATATTGTGGAAAAAGAGGCAAAGGCCGGCGAAACCGTGACTTTGACTATTGGCACCAAGCAAGGCACCAACCGTATCGAGGCTCTCTGCTCACTCGACGGCCAGAATGGCCAGAGCGCAACTTTTGAGGTATTTACAGGCACAATTCCACCCAACTACGTGGAAAACCTGCAAGGTACTATCTCAGAAGACAACCTCTCTATACAGCTCAAATGGGATGAACCATTGGGTGGACAGGAAAATCTCGAAGGCTACTATTCGCCTGAAGGTATGACATACTGGCTATACGAGCAGGTATGGAATGCCGAATATGAGGTATACGAATGGTTACCTGTCAAGGAACTCGGCAATGTCAAGGAATACACATACTCTGTGGCCGACAATGCGCGTCTCGGCATGAAATATGTAGGCGTGGTGGCTGCAAACGCAGGAGGTATATCGGAAGCGTTGTCATATGTGTTCAGGGTAATAGGGCGCCCATACGCTTCTATCGACGAACACTTCGACAACGGCCAGACACACTATGGCCCGATGGTAGTCAAAACTCCATCGGCAGAATACCAAAACAGCGGCTGGGACATGGTAGCGCCCGAAGAGGTCAGTTCATCCATGTGGTCGGTCGATGTGCCATATGCAATGATTGGCTATACCGACAATGAGGATGGTGGCAAGACACGCATAACACTCCCCAAATTCAAGACAGCCGATGTGGAGTATCCCACTGTGACACTGACTCTATGGACTGGAGAACATAGCGGCAAGGTGTCGGTTTATGCCACTGCATATGCCAACCAGACCACTGCTGAAAAGATTTTCGATGTGCCGGCAAGCAACGCAAAATGGGAAACATTTACAATCGCCATCCCGGAGAAATATCAGAATCTCGGTTGGCTTGAACTATCGCTCGACTGCACTCTCGATTCATATTACACCTACACTCTGCTCGGAGGTTACACTTACGGCAAGGGAGTGGCCGGCGTGAATGACATATCGGCAGCCGAAGGTAAGTCAATCACTTATTCTGACGGTGCAATCGCGGCAAACGGGTTCAAGGATGGCTCTTTGCTCACTATCTACACAATGGATGGACGCGTATGTGCTCAAGCCCCGGTGAAGGGAGGCTCAGCATGCATCGATATGCCCGAAGGCATATACATCGCTAAATGCGCCGACAAGACCATCAAGGTAGTTGTAAAATAAGACAGCATTACCCCAACACTTTATCAATGAAGTTCGCACTGATTATGTGCGGACTTCTTTTTTATTGAAGTTGCGTTATCAATACTTCGGTTATTTTTTAATAATCAGTTAACGGCTCGTCAGAACCAAATGT
>CAJUIJ010000087.1 GCA_910586175.1 uncultured Muribaculaceae bacterium
TCGTTTTTTTATACCCTTATCTCATCAATCTTATACTTGCGAAACTTAAATTATTCATTATTCATTTTTCATTATTCAATATTAATTATCTCTGGTGTTGTCTCAGGAGGTTGATTCTTTCGTGGAGCATCGGTACCCGGCGTTCCAACTTGTGAAGCTGGTCCATGTCGTTATATAGTAGCCAAGTTTGCGATATCATTTCCGCTTCCGCGTTAGTCAGATTAGTGGCGTTTACCGGTCCTCCCTGCATATATATCACTGTCAGCGGGTTCAGTTCATTGTCAGCTATAAGACGACCTATCGAGTCAGCTTTCTCGCCCGAAAACAATACGGATGTCAGTTCGGCGGTGCGATAGTTGAGTGCCTGGTCATGAGGCACAACTGCCGACTCCATTGTTTCGGAAGGAGCCTTGACTGCAATCTGCTGAAAAGCCTTGCCTTTAAGGGTTGCCACCAACTCAAACTTGCCGTTCTCGTCAATACGCGCCACAAGACCTGTGGAGTGTTGCGGGTACTTAGACTTAAAAGAAGTGAAAATGGTGTAAGAGCCGACCTCCTTCGGATTGGCAACTGTGGTGAAATCGTGCATACGTTCACCCACTTTATCGCGCAAGGTGGCAATGCAGTCGTTGCATGAGTCAATCTCCACCTTAATCTTATTGATTGAATCGGTGAGAGTCTTTTCATATTCGGCACGAGTCTTCTCCGAATTGTCCACACGCTTCACGCACGCTGGAGCGGACATCAGTATGCCACCCAACGCTATTGAAAGTAATAGTTTTGATGTCTTCATATTCTTGTAACGTCTTTGACCCCCTTTACTGTTTTGATTTTCTTCACCAAAGTGGTGAGCTGACGATTGTCGGAGACTCCGATAACGAGGTAGCCTTGGAATATGCCATCGTGAGAGTCTATAGAAATGTTGCGCAACGTAGTGCCCGTCTCATGAGAGATTATAGAAGTGATATTGGTGACAATACCGATATCATCATTTCCGACCACCCGGAGTGTAGCCGGCAGCATAGAGCCGGATTTACCGCTCCAGTCGGCGCGGATGAGACGATAGGGATAACGCTCACGTATGTTTGCGGCGTTGGGGCAGTCACACTTGTGAATTTTCACAACACCATCGCTCGAGATGAAGCCGAACACATCATCGCCGTAGATAGGATTGCAGCAACGGGCGAATTTGTAACTCAAGCCATTAATCGACTTCTCGCCTATCACCATCACGTCACGATCAGACTTTTCGGTTGGCTCCTCTCGCTTGATCTCAAACTCCTCGGCCGATACATGACCCGTATCGGTTGAAACGGTGTTAAACTCAACATATTGATTAAGGAAACGGCCCGCATCAATCTTATCTGCACCCATATCGGCATAAAACTCGAGAGCGAACTTATAGCCCGCCTTTTTGATAAGGCGCATGAGCTGTGCCTCATCGAGTTCTATCTTACGGTTCTTGGCCCTACGTGTCAGGGCCTCCTTGCCGATATCGGCAAGACGTTGTTTCTCCTCATTGAGGCACTGTTTGATTTTGTTGCGTGCCTTTGAAGATGTCACTATATTCAGCCATTCCTGACGGGGTATCTGGTTTACTGCCGTGAGTATTTCTACAGTATCGCCATTCTGAATCTTGTAATTCAGTTTCTTGTGCGCACCGTTTACGATTGCACCAGTACAGTGTGCCCCGACATTGGAGTGAATATGAAAAGCAAAGTCGAGCACTGTGGCACCACCCGACAAGCGGAAAAGGTCTCCCTTTGGTGTAAACGCGAAAACTTCCTTGCCGAAGGGGTCCATCTGTATGCTTTTCATAAGCTGCATCGGGCCGGCATCGGCAGTCTCGAGGATGTCGCGTATATTATTCATCCACTGGTCAGTACCATCAGAGCGACCACCCTTATAACGCCAGTGCGCCGCGAGACCTTTCTCAGCCACAAGATCCATACGGCGCGTGCGGAACTGCACCTCTACCCACTTGTTTTCCGGACCCATCACTGTGGCGTGAAGCGACTCGTAGCCATTGCTCTTCGGTATTGAAATCCAGTCGCGCATACGTGCAGGGTTGGCTGTGTACATATCTGCCAATATAGAGTAAGCAAGCCAGCACTCAGCTTTCTCGCGCTCCGGTTCGGAATCGAGAATCACGCGAATTGCAAAAAGGTCATAAATGCCGGGCAGATCCACTTTTTGCTTGCGCATCTTGTTCCATATCGATGAGATAGACTTGGTGCGTCCTTTGATTTCAAACTTCAATCCGGCCTGTTCGAGTTTCAAACGGAGCGGATCGATGAATGCCTTTATATATGCGTCGCGTGAACGTTTGGTTGCGTTGAGCTTGTGAGCTATCTGCACGTATATGTCGCGGTTGGTATATTTGAGCGAAAGGTCTTCGAGTTCACCCTTTATCTTGTAAAGACCGAGACGGTGGGCAAGCTGAGCGTAGAGGCAGTTGGCCTCGAAAGCTACATTGCGCACCCAATTGTCGTCGGGATGAAGGTTTATGCTTCGCATAAGCACGAGTGAACGGACTATCATTATGATAATCACCCTGATGTCATGGGCAAGCGATATAATAAGGCCTCTGAAATTTTCTTGGTTGGTGGCAGAATTACGTGCGCTGAATTTCTCCACTTCAATTAGGCCGGCATGAAGTCCGGCAATATCCTCGCCCCATTCTTTCGCTACCTGCTCGGCGGAGATCAGGCCGCGGGTGACAAATGGATATAGCAATATGGCGATAAGGATATTATGGTCGGGATCGACCATCTCCGCGAATGTATTAGCTGCCTTGAGAGTCATCACCGACACGGGAAGTTGCTTCGAATCGTGAGCCGGCTTGTCGCTTCGCACCAAAGTGCGCAGCAACTGTTCGAGACGGAAAGCCTCATCGGCTGAAAGCATCGGCTTCAAAATCCCATCCAATTTATGGGATAAAGAGACAAGTTCGCGCATCTCGGCGAACGAAAGCCTGTCAGTGTTGTTTAATTCATTCATACAGCTATATTTTAATGCAAAACATTATGCAAAACAAACTTCAGAATACAAATTTACAATAATTTACCATATTTCCAAAGCAAAAAGTATTTATAAAACTTTTGTTGGGGGCATTTTGAGGGTTATTTTTGGTTGCTTTTATTCACCCCAAATTTTCAAGAAGTTGAAAATTGTGTCGTAGGCGGCTTCGCGATGTGGGAGGTCGGATAGAATCAGGTTGTGCATGCCGGAATCTATGGTGCATACCTCGCGTGTCTCGGGATTACCGAGCGTCAGCGCTCTCTCACGGATGGTGAAGGGGTCGAGCACAGCGTCTCCGGTGTGGAACTCCTGTGTATAACCGCAACCGTCTACCTTGCGGCTGCTCTGCATCACGAGTATCGGCACATTGATATTCTTGCGTTTCTTCACGAGTTCTTTCTGCGCCTTATTGATCGATGCCACCCAGCTGAATGTGACAGGTGGCGAGTATATCATCTTCCAATCGGTATTATACTCCCACTCTCCATCGTATTGCTTCAGCAGACTGTAGGCATAGCCATCACAATGAGCTTGCTTTACTTTGGAATCTTTGGAGAAATTTGAGGCAAACTGAACAAGCGGAATAGCTACATTTCGCATTAAAGGAGAGAAATTCCAAGTGATAAAAGGTGAGTCGGCGATAATACGTTCTACACCCACGTTTTCACCGAGCACTGCACCACGGAAGAGGACGGTAAGACCACCCGTGGAGTGCCCTAATAGCGTTATGTCGGTATTGCCGTCGCGACGTATGCAGCAGAGTGCTGAGTCTATGTCGGCGAAATATTCACGCATATCGCGCACATTAAAAGGATACTGCCATTCAAGCTTGCTGCGTCCGTAACGCCGCAAGTCTACGGCATAGAAATTGTAACCGGAATCCACGAAGCGATTACCCATCTCACTTTGGAAGAAATAGTCGTTGAAGCCATGCACATAAAGTATGGCACGACGACTCGAATCCTTGCATAGACGGCGAATCACAGTGGAACGACAAGGCCCGTCAAAAGCAATGCCCTGCGGCACATAACGAGCCTCATAACCAGGCAAAATATCCTCATGCCAGCCGGTATTGACAGTCAATATCTTAAGACCTTCGTATTTCTTATCGATATCCCAAGCACATGCCACGAGAGCCACTAAAAGCGTGAAAATAAATAGTGGAAATTTCCTCATATTTAGAAAATATTAGAGCATTATTTACAAAAATATAACACATCCGATACCGAAAATATTTGCAGTTAAAAAATTTTTTATTAATTTTGCAATACAACTGCTCAGCCGAGCAAGGCTGACGGTCACAGTCGGAGTGGGTAATCCCGCAAATTCGCAGCGGTTCCCTTAGACAATACACCTCCCCATAAAACACTTCAGGAATAAATCCAACCAACGCGCTACCAAAAGCGTTAGTTAGACAAAGGCTGATAAATATTCTAAAAGGATTCTAACAGAGCAGCCCCAGTGCTGTCTCCATAAAGATGACAGATAAAGAGAAACCTTTATCCACATCCACTCAAAGGCCAAAAAATTCCTATTTATACAAAAACTTTATTTGACTGTGCATTCAAGCAAAGTGGTGAGTTCACTCAGTGCATTTCAATTTCCACTACAATCAGTCATGACCAAAACATTGGAGAACGGGCAAAAGCCTCAGACTCCGCAAAACTACCAACAAACAGTATGCAAAGTTTAGAAGAACTTATGTCGATGGATGACGATGCACTGCGCGGCATCGCCGAATCGCTCGGAATGAAAAATGTAAATTCGGAGAGCAAGGAAAACATCGCCTATTATGTGATAGACCATCAGTCGGTCGTCACCGCCCGCGAAGAAGTTGCGAAACTGAAACCACGGAGCACAAAAGAGCGTAAGCCAAGAGCCAAAAAGGAGGCTCCAAAGACGGAAGATGCGGCAATAAGTGCAACTGCACCGACAGCCGAACCAAAGAAGCGTGGTCGCAAACCCAAAGTAGCACCGGCTCCTCTGCCCGACACCATGCTACCGGGTATGGATATGGATCTTCCCATGCCTGAGCCGGAAGTTCCGGTAAAGCCTCGCCGTGGCCGCAAGCCCAAGGCACTTACCGAACAGAACGCCGCGACTCCACAGGCAGCTCCTGTAAGTGCGGCCCCCATTATCGAACCGTCGTTGCTCCCCGACCTTCCTCCCATCGACCTGCTCGACTTACCACCTATGGTCAAGCCCATGAAAGCGGCACCCAAGAAACCGGTTAAACCGGTAGAAATATCGGCAGAAGTTCCGGCAGCAGCACCTACGGCAACCGCCACCAAAGAGCAGGAGGCACCCAAAGCTCCGGAAAAGCCGAAGCAAAAACCGGACTTCAACTCATTTTTCAACAATGCCAAGGGGCGCACATTCACACCTCGCACCCAGCAGCAGATAGAAGAGGAAGAGAAGACCATAGCAAGTGCCCCAATCATCATCGCCGAGCCGGGGCAACCTATCCCCCAGCCCAACCAAAAAGCACAGAAGCGACTCACCAAGAAACAACGCCAGCAAGAGCGGATGAACCAAAGGCAGACCGCACAGCGTCAACCTGAAACTATCTACGACCTGCAAGGATTGCTGACTGTTTACGGCGTGCTTGAAGTTATGCCGGAAGGACATGGATTCCTACGCTCGAGCGACTACAACTACCTGCCCAGCCCCGATGACATACTGGTGAACCAGCAGATGATACGCGAGTTCGGACTCAAGACCGGCGACATGGTGGAGGCAGGCATACGCCCACCTCACACAGGTGAAAAATATTTCCCCTGCACAAATATTGTGTCGGTCAACGGACTCCAACCCGAAGTTATACGCGACCGCGTACCCTTCGAACATCTTGTGCCACTATTCCCCGACGAGAAATTCGAACTTACCAAAGGACGCACCAACAATCTCTCCACACGTGTCGTGGATATGTTCGCCCCAATCGGCAAAGGACAGCGTGCACTCATCGTGGCACCTCCCAAGACAGGTAAGACAATACTTCTCAAGGATATCGCTAACGCAATTGCCGAGAATCACCCCGAGACATACATCATAATGCTGCTCATAGATGAACGCCCCGAGGAGGTGACCGACATGAGCCGTAGTGTCAACGCTGAGGTGATAGCATCTACATTTGACGAACCCGCCGATCGCCACGTTAAAATTGCGGGACTGGTGCTTGAAAAAGCCAAGCGTCTCGTGGAGAGCGGTCACGATGTAGTGATAATGCTCGACTCAATAACCCGTCTGGCGCGTGCATACAACACCGTATCGCCGGCTTCGGGCAAGATACTCTCCGGAGGTGTCGATGCCAACGCTCTGCAACGTCCCAAACGCTTCTTCGGCGCAGCGCGTAATATCGAGAACGGAGGTTCGCTGACAATCATAGCGACTGCACTCACAGAGACTTCGAGCAAGATGGACGAAGTGATCTTCGAAGAGTTCAAGGGCACCGGCAACATGGAGCTTCAACTCGACCGCAAGCTATCCAACAAACGCATATTCCCGGCTGTCGATATCGTATCCTCTTCTACACGACGCGATGACCTGCTTCTACCCAAGGAGACGCTCAACCGCATGTGGGTGCTCCGCAACTATCTCGGCGACATGACCTCAATGGAAGCAATGGAGTTCATTAAGAAACGCATGGAGATGACCCGCAGCAACGAGGAGCTCCTTGTGACAATGGATAAATAGTGAATACATTTGGAACTATACTGACCCTCACCACATTTGGCGAGAGTCACGGGCCTGCTATGGGAGGCATACTTGACGGTATGCCTCCCAAGGTGCATATAGATATCAACGAAGTGCTACGCCACTTGGCACGCCGCCGCCCGGGACAAAAGCAAGCCGGAATGTCGCAACGAAACGAAACGGACATACCGGAGATACTCTCGGGCTTGACGGCCGATGGCCTCACCTTAGGAACACCGATAGGCTTCATAGTGCGCAATCGCGACGCCCACCCCGCCGACTATGAAGGATACAACGGCAAATTCCGACCCAACCATGCCGATTATACATATTATAATAAATATGGTATACATGATTTCAGAGGTGGCGGAAGGGCAAGTGCCAGGGAAACTGTATCGTGGGTTGTGGCAGGATCCATAGCACGCCAATGGCTTGACACACTCGGCATAACCATAGATGCTGAATATGTTGAGACCAACAACGCAGCAGATGTTGCCGCCAGAGGAGACTCTACCGGCGGCAAGGTAAAGTGTGTGATAGGCGGAATGCCAACAGGCGTTGGCGAACCGGTATTTGACAAGCTTCACAGCAGACTTGCAGCCGCCATGATGAGCATCAATGCCGCCAAGGCATTCGAATACGGCGACGGAACAAGAAGTTCCTGCATGCTGGGCAGCGAATCGCTCGACCTCTTCGTGTACCCTCTTGACTTTGCAGAACCCATGCAGGCCAACCACTCGGGTGGCATACAAGGAGGCATAAGCAATGGCATGCCGATATGCTTCACAGTTCACTTCAAGCCTACGCCCACACTCATGCGAAGGGTGGAGACCATCGACATCAAAGGTGACAGATGCATAATCGAACCACGCGGACGACACGATGCATGTGTGGCCATTCGGGCCGTACCGGTGGTTGAATCAATGGCCGCCCTCGTCATTGCCGATATGATGCTTCTCCGAAACAGGTATATAAAATCTTTGACATGATGACATGATGTCGTCATATAAAAATTGAATAAATCTTGAATCCCTGGTATACAGACTATTCGGAATATCTGGCCCGGTTTTACGGTACTACGAAGGTGCAGAAACTATCGGTCAACACCAATTCGGGTTGCCCGAACCGCGACGGCACCATCGGCACCGGCGGCTGCATATATTGCAACAACGCCTCCTTCACACCGGGCTACTGCCTGAATGGGGGTGACGTGAAGCAGCAGCTCGAAAACGGCAAGAGATTTTTTGGGCGGAAGTATGACGAAATGAAATATCTGGCATATTTCCAGTCTTATACAAATACGCATGGACACCCCGTGGAAGAGCTGCGGAAGATTTATGAAACTGCGATGCGTGTGGATGATGTAGTGGGGCTTATTATAGGTACCCGCCCCGACTGCATTGACGACGGATTGGCAGAGTTGTTGGCAAACCTCAGCATAGAGATGCCAATATTTGTGGAACTTGGCGTGGAGACACTCTGCGATGATACACTGAAGCTAATAAACCGAGGGCATGACTCGCAGACAAGCCGCGACACCATATCAAGGCTTGCCAAGGCCGGACTGCATGTAGGGGTACACCTGATAGCCGGTCTCCCCGGTGAGGATAAAGACCGATTTTTGCAAACGGTAGAAGAGATATGCAGACTTCCGGTGGAGTCAATCAAGATGCACCACCTGCAAGTGCTAAACGGCACACCTCTCGCCGGGATGATTGAAAAGGGAGAGATAGCAGTGGCAAGTTTCAATGTGGATGAATATCTTGAGATTTGCATAGAAGCAATAAAGAGAATTCCCCGATGCATTGCCATAGAACGATTCTTGGCATCTGCTCCACCTGATATGGTTATTTCCCCGAAATGGGGACTGAAAAACTACCAGTTCACCAACAGGCTTCACAACCTGCTTAAGGAGTTGGATAAAAATGGAAAAACCGATGAGCCGGAATAAACAATCGCGTCTCCCGATTGTCATATAAAAATGGGACATTAGTATATTATTATGACATATTGACATATTGACATAATGACATAATGACAAAAGACACTAAAAGAATAAACAAAATAAAAATAAACTAATAAATGAAAAGACTCGTAATCACAACAGCCCTGACCGCAGTGGCAGGGCTAACGGCCATGGCCGACATAACAGTGAAGGTTGCTCCTGAAATTGCAGAAAAAAGCTTCAGCGTGGAGATGCGAAACATAGAAGATATGGTGAAGCCTCGCATGGAACGTCCGGAGCCGGTGGTGACCGACTATACCGTGACCGATGGCACATTCACTGTCAAGACCGGCGAGAAGAATGCCCGCTATGTCATACCCATGGCAGATCGCTCTTACATCGCCATCTATACAAAGCCGGGCGATAACCTGACAGTAAACCTCACTTCAACCACTCCCCTTGTCTACACAGTAAGTGGCAGCAAGCTTATGGAAGACATCAGCACTCTCGACAAAGATGCCACAGCCATAATGCAGGAATACCAGACGCTGATGCAAGCAGGCAACCCTTCGCCGGAGGCTGTAGAGGCTATCCAGAACAAATATGGCAAGCTATTCAGCGATTACATAGCTGCCAATAAAGATGCCGAAGGTGTAGGTTACGCTATGCTCAATCTTGAAGGTGAAGAGTTCATGAACGCATACAATACAATGAGCGATGCGGCTAAGGCCGGCATGCTTATGCCCCTTGTGGAACAGCAGAAAAACTATGTGCAAAAATCAATCGCCATGGAGAAACGCAAAGCCGAACTTCAGAGCGGTAACTTCGACGCACCCAACTTCACATTCAACACACTTGAGGGGAAACCGGTGAGCCTGTCGGACTTCAAGGGCAAATGGGTTATCATAGACTTCTGGGGTAGCTGGTGCCCTTGGTGCATCAAGGGTTTCCCGAAACTCAAAGAGGCATACGCTCAATATAAGCCGGAACTTGAAGTGATAGGAGTGGCATGCAACGACAAACCTGAAGCATGGGAAAAAGCACTCACCAAATATGAACTTCCTTGGGTGAATGTCTATAACCCCGAAGTCAACGGCGGCAAGATAGTCGAAGAGTATGCAGTAGAGGGATTTCCGACAAAGGTTATCGTAAGTCCCGAGGGTAAAATCATGAACATTACCTCAGGTGAAGACCCTGCATTTTTTGAAATTCTTGCAAAATTGATAAAAAAATAAGCGAAAAATTTGGATATATCCGAAATTATTCGTAATTTTGCATCGCTTTTCGGGAGAGACCGAGAAGCTAAACGGTGAGTTTAGCTCAGTTGGTTAGAGCGTCGGATTGTGGTTCCGAAGGTCGTGGGTTCGAACCCCACACCTCACCCTTCAGCAAGAGAGACAATGTTTAAATCATTGTCTCTTTTTTTTGCTCCTCCTCCGGAGGGCCTGACTCCGGGTCGCGGACAGAAGCGGTTGGCACTCCGAGGCCTCAGTAATGAAAACGGGGCAATGTAAATATCCGGTTGAAATGTTAAAATACAACCTTTCCCTTTTATGGTCGT
>CAJUIJ010000088.1 GCA_910586175.1 uncultured Muribaculaceae bacterium
TTGTTATGCCCTATAACATTTTTTCAATTCTAATTTTAAACAGTTTCTAAGAGTATGATGTATCCGGAATCAGAAATAGTTTCGGCTGAATTCAACTGGATCAAGATGCCTTACGACGATGTAGCTGTACTTAAGGTGCAATTTAAAGCTGTTGGTGACATCAATACACAATATTGGCTTCGTGTATACCGTAACGGCGAGCCATATGAATGGCAAGGCATCGAATCGCGCAATGCTGTCGACGGGCTTGTGACCGGCATGATGATGACTTCTCGCAAAGATATTGATGAGGAGGATGACGATGATGTCTTGAAAGAGGGAGATGTTATAGATATTGAGTTATTCACCATTTCCAAAGTCATGGGAGACTATTTAAACTCTCTAAACAATGGTGACTATAATGGCAATCGGATGTTTGAAGGCTCCTACTGCCTTGGCTATTTCCTGGCAGCTCCAATCTCTACAACACAATTAATATATCATCCGGATCAAATCCCTTACGCAAAATGAAATATCGAACTAAACGAGCTTTTAAAGCATTTGTATCTTTTCTTGTAATGATTGGAATATGCGGTGCTTTGATTGCTATATGCAACCAATGGCTAAGCCTTAATGGCTGGTCTACAAAAGTGCTGCTTCCGCTTCTTATAATGAGTGGCATCTACGTGAACTATAAACTATGGCTACGTCTATGTGGACGTCTCGATAATAACAGTAAATCGTAAATATAAATGAAAAAGTTACTGAAACAAGTTGGATGGCTGATAGTAATCATTCTTGGAGTTGCAATTTTGACTCTGATTTTTACAGGTATAATCCAAAAAGGCATGGTGTTCTTTGCCGATAGAAGAGGCGTAGTCCTTTCTGAATCCCTTCTATACGGAATAAGTGGCACACTCGGTTCCGGATTTGCGGCAATTGCAGTTTGGGTTATAATACGCTATGCAAAACGTCTGAGTTTCTATCTTTGTTCCAATCCTGTCGATTCAAAATGGACAGCGGTGTTCATCCTGTTCACATTTGCTGTATGCAGGATAGTTTTGCCGGGAATATGGGCATATGCCTCTTATGCACTTGGTGTGGAGGCAACCCCGGTCGGCAATGCGCCTGACGATTCAGTTTGGCAGATGATATTGTTTGGGGTGATTCTCGCACCGGTATTTGAGGAACTGCTGTTTCGCAAAGATATATTCTCACTACTGAAGATGCGTTTCTCGTTGTCTTGGACTGTCGTATTGTCATCACTCCTCTTTGCAGCAATCCACGGTTACAGTGTTGAAGGCTTTGTGTCGTGTCTCGTAGCAGGGGGCTTGTTTGCAATTCTCATGGCTCGCACAGGAAAGCTGCTTCCTTGCATAATAGCCCATGTACTTTGCAATCTTGAATCTTTGTATTACAACACCAATGAATCTGCAAATTCCCTAATTGTCAATCTTAACGGTCACACGACATACAATGCATATATATTCGCTGCCGGATTGCTTATCATGGTGCTGAGCGGTGTATATCTATTAAAATTCGTTAAAAGACAAAACAATGTTAAGATACACAATGAATAACTATATAAGTACCCGCTCAGATTAAAAGCATACTATCCTGCGGGCATCTGAATGGCTGTTTTCCCACCCGCTTCTCAGTTACAGAGTGGTGACTATGCGCCTTCTCATCGGGAGGAAAATCAACCATCCATATATCCACATTTTAATATGCTTCTAATCTGAGCGGGTACTTAACAGTTATAGTTTAAACTATGACGACGGTTGTGTCGCCGTCTTTAAAACAACAATTTATGGCAATTTGTGGCACGAACGGCGATTTCAGTGAGTATTCACTGTAGTCGCCGTTAAGCTTACAAGTGGTTGTAGACTCTTTTTATATTCTAAAACTGCTGACAGATATACTTTTTGAGAGTTTCTCATAGCTTGGCAATTTCCTAATGTTGTGATTTTTTGCTAAATTTGCGCTTTATTGTGACATATGTCGCACGGGGCAAGTTTAAGGTCTTTTTGGTCTTTACTGATTGCACCGATGTTGTATATGAAATTTAGTGATTTTATATGAAATTTTATTACTTACATATTCTTACAGGCATGGCAGTCGCACTTGTCATGTCGGGTTGTCAGCACTCTGCCAAGTCTGTGCAACAGAGTGAGTATTCATTTGAGTCGGACACTGTGCCCGATGTCGCCATAGCGGACGATTCTTCCCATAGATTTGAAGATTCAGCTTCGATGATGGACTATCTTGAGGATGACCCGGAAGCTGCTGTATATTCTGGTGGTATTATTCCTGTTATTGCCGAACATGTGCCTGAATATGCCGATAAGTTGCTCGCAAGCCAATACAGTAAGTTCCTTGTTGTGGATAAAGCAAGTATGCGGGTAATTCTTTATGATAAATATGGACAGGAACTTCGTGCATACGATATGGCATGTGCCAAGAATTATGGCAACAAACATAAGAAGGGAGATTCCCGTACTCCTGAGGGATTTTTCTATGTGCAAGGCACTTATGACAGCACAGATTGGTTGTTTACTGACGACAATGGTGTGCAGTCGAAGAAAAAAGGGCAGTTCGGCCCAAGGTTCATTCGGCTTCGCATACCGGGCACTTCGCAGATTGGAATTCATGGCACTTGTTCTCCTTGGTCAATTGGTCATCGTGCCAGTCATGGATGTATAAGAATAACCAATGAGAATATTATGGAGCTTGTAGATCTTGTTGAACCCGGAATGCCTGCTATAGTGCTTCCCGGCAAGAGAGACCGTAAGGTGAATAGAGAAGAGGGTTACAGTGTGCCTTATTTCCCTACCGCCCCCAAATATGCCATGTCTGAATCGGAGAAAAAACTGAAGCCGGAGAAAATCACAGAGCGGGATGAGGATAAACCTGACCCTTCCGATACAAACCGTAGTCAAACTGATACAGTCAAAATAGAGTCTGTGGAAATAGAAACTTCACCGGAAGAAACCACCGACACTTTGCAAGGAATTTTCTGAATAAGAGCGTGAGTTTTAGACTCGCGCTCTTATTGCAATATCAAGATAAAAACAGGTCGATAATATTATTATTTGTTCTCGTCGCCGGAGGCTTCTCTCTCCCAGAGGCTTCGCGTCGCTGTATTGCTGCCCTGACTTTTGAAAATTAGTTTGGATGACTTATCATAAAATCTATGATTTTGTCGATGAAATCAAGTAAATTTTCGTAAATTTGTAAGCTAAATGCCTACATCAAGTGAGTATTTACGCTTAACTTTATTTAATCGTTTATAAATCAAGCCTATCGGTTGAATTTATGCAAAATTACGACACATATACCCCTGAAATAAATTATGGTGAAGAGGTATCTTCAACAGCAAATAACTCCGATGAAATCGCCAAATCCACATCTAAAGCCAAAAGGAGAAGGCGAGTTGCGAAGCCTGCTGATAAGCCTGCTGCCAAACCGGAGCAGAAGCCAAAATCCCAATCTCTGTGGAGGCGTATCTGCAATTGGTTTGCCGGGCCGCAATTCCGCATATTGGCCGGAATTTTCTTCGGTTGCCTTACTGTGTATCTTGCAGTATCATTAGTTAGTTATTTCACTACCTGTATAGATGATGCCTCTAAGATTGCTTCCGCTCCGGTAGGTATGGCCAAAAATGTGGCCAACCCCGGTGGCGAGGGGGGTGCTCGACTCTCAGAACTGCTTATAAACCAAGGCTTTGGTTTGGGATCACTGATTTTGATAGTTTGGTTTGGTGCCATTACTCTAAAGCTTCTTGTCGGCAAGCCTCGATTCAAAACGCTCGATTTCTCCATCAAGTGTATAGTTGCTCTAATCACAGTTTCACTTATTATTGGCCTTGTAACCTATAACTTGCATACGCAAGTGAATTGGGGAGGTTATCATGGAACTTACGTCAATGAGTTTATAATCAATTTTATTGGAAATATCGGTGCTGTGTTGCTAAGCATCTTTATGATTGCAGTATTTGTGGTCATATGTATGCGCGACTTGGTAAACTGGATTATACGAGTTCGCAGGGCGCGTGCTGAGCGTAGACGTATCGCGAAAGCTGAGCGGGAGGCCCGTGAGGCCCGTGAGGCTGAAATTCGCAAGATGCAGGAGCAGGAAAAAATTGATGACCTGCGTGCCGGTGAAGCCACAGCTATTGAGGGCGTGGATATAACAGATGCTCCTGAAATTGAGACCGGCGTGGATTTCGGAGGTCTTCCATCTTCTCTTTATGAAATTCACGATGATGACCATCCCGATGTGAGTAATTCTGAAGGTACGTCACTCCATGATTCCGAACTGCCCCGAGAGTCTATCGACGTTACATCCAATCCGGAGAAGATGAATGAGGATTCTTCCGACTCTGAGGTGGCAGGAAGCGAGCAGTCTGATTCACTGAGAAATTCAAATGAAACAGTTAGTAACGAAGTAGCTGCTTTGTCTGATTCAGATAGTGCTGATGCATCTGTCGCTTCGCATAAGGATGAGGCTGACAATATGGTCGTGAATGTAAACACTATCGGTCAGGCTACAGCCAAGCGTTACGTGTCGGATGTAGAGGCTTTTGAAAATCAGAATTATAAATTTCCTCCGTTTGAATTGCTCCGCGAAGGCAAAGAGCAAATTGTGCTTGATGCTGACGAACAGATGGAAAACAAGCAGAAGATTGAGAAAACCCTTCTCGATTTTGGCATTCCAATCACGCGTATAGAAGCTACTGTAGGCCCTACCGTGACGCTCTATGAGATTGTGCCCGAAAACGGAGTGAAGATTGCACGCATACGAAGCCTTGTTGATGATATAGCGCTGAGTCTTTCGGCCACCGGAGTGAGGATAATTGCCCCTATCCCTGGCAAAGGCACTGTCGGTATTGAAGTTGCAAATAAGGACCCGCAGACCGTTTCTATGCGTACAGTCATCAAGTCAAAGAAGTATCAGGAATCTCGCTATAATCTTCCGGTAGCTCTCGGATCTACGATTTCTAACGATGTGTATATAGCTGACCTCGCCAAGATGCCTCACTTGCTTGTGGCTGGTGCAACAGGTCAGGGTAAGTCGGTAGGTTTGAATGCCATAATAGCTTCGCTGTTATATTGCAAGGCTCCTCATGAACTGAAGTTCGTTATGATCGACCCGAAGCAGGTGGAGTTCAGTCTTTATAATAAGTTGAAAAATTATTATATGGCCGCAATTCCAGGTGAGGATGATGAGGCAGTAATCACTGATATGGATAAGGTGGAAGCAACCTTGAACTCTCTCTGCATAGAGATGGAGAACAGGTATACACTTCTGAAGACAGCGCATGTGCGTAATCTTGAAGAGTACAATGCGAAGATACGAGAGTGCAAGTTAAATCCGGCTGACGGTCACAAATTTTTGCCTTACATAGTGGTTGTGGTCGATGAGTTCGGTGACTTGATTATGGTAAAGGGTAAAAGTGTGGAAATGCCTATTGCGCGTCTTGCCCAGAAGGCGAGGGCCGTGGGTATGCACGTGATAATTGCTACGCAGCGCCCATCTACCAATGTAATTACCGGTATTATAAAGGCCAATTTCCCGGCCCGTATTTCATTCAAGGTTACATCGGGTGTCGATTCCAAGACTATCCTCGATACTCCGGGTGCTCAGCAGCTGATAGGTCGTGGTGATATGCTGATTTTCAATAACTCTGAGATGGTGCGTGTGCAATGCGCTTTCATTGACACTCCTGAGGTGGAAGCCATTTGTGACTATGTGGAACGTCAGCCATATCCACAGGGCATATATGAACTGCCCGAGCCTGTGATTGAGGGTGCCGAATCTATGGTGGAAAAGGGCACTCTGAGGGAGCGTGATCCTAAACTATTCGAAGTGGCACGTGCAGTCGTAAGTTCAGGCAAAGCATCCACATCTGCAGTGCAGCGTTCGTTTGAGCTGGGTTATAACCGTGCAGGACGTATCATGGATCAACTCGAACGTCTCGGAGTGGTAGGTCCTGCTCAGGGAGGCAAGCCCCGCGCTTTGCTTGTCGACCCCATGGGACTTGAAGAAATTCTCTCCACTCTCGAGTGATGTATCTTTTGAGTGATGTCTCTCTTCTCTATGATATATCGCTTCTTGGTAGTTTCAAATTCTGTAATTGTTAGCAATCGATATGAAGAAAATAGTGGCTCTATTAGTTGCATTTGTCACGATGTCATGTGTATGCTTGGCTCAGACACCGGTCGAGGTGCTCGACAAGGCCGTTAATAAAATCAACGCTGCCGGTAGCATAGACTGCAAGTTCTCGCTTACTGGAGATAATGGCAGTGTCAATGGCTCTTTGGCAGCCCAAGGACGAAAATTCAGAATGACTACTCCGTTGGGGTCGTCATGGTATGACGGTGCTAATCTTTGGTCTTCAAATCCTAAAACCAAGGAAATAACCCTCGTAAATCCATCCGAAAACGAAGTGAGGGAAGCTAATCCTTTTTCTTATCTTACTTCGTATAAGTCGGAATTCAGGCTCTTCTTCTCTAAGCGGAAGGATTCCAGTTGCTATTTGGTGTTACTGAATCCAAAGGCACGCAATTCTGATATAAAAGCCGTTGAGGTTGCAGTGAATAAAAAAACATTCCTGCCGGAACGTTTTATAATTCGTGACCGTAATGACAATGTTACAACAGTGAATGTGCAATCCCTGTCATTGAAGAAAAATGCCAGCGAGTCATTCAAGTGTCCCGTAGGCAGTATGGCTGACTATGAGCTTGTAGATCTTCGTTGATTATAGAGCCCGTCTCATAAAAATTTCACCCATAGGGGCGGCTTCTTTTTGAGCCAAATCAGCTCAAAAAGAAGCCGGACAAATGCAAATTAACATAACCTTTGAACTTTTGTTAATACATCAGCAAAAATTCAAAATAACTTTAACAATGTCAGATTTATGAAAATCGCCTCAACTCTGCGACCCCCTATGGGCAATATTTTTATGAGACGGGCTCTATAGTCTGCGACAATATTTATTGTCCATTTTTTGTTAATATAAATAGCTGCGCTTGCAGTTTCAATATAAGATAGTATAATATGGAAGAAACTCGTACTAAAGTTTTGATTATAGGTTCAGGACCTGCCGGTTGTACGGCTGCAATTTATGCGTCTCGTGCCAATCTAAAACCTGTTTTGCTCGAAGGTGAACAGCCTGGCGGGCAGCTCACACAAACCACTGAAATTGAAAACTTCCCCGGTTATGTAAATGGTGTTCAAGGCCTGCAGATGATGAGTGAACTTCGTGATCAGGCCATGCGTTTCGGCACGGAAATTCGTCCGCGCACCATAGTCAAAGTTGATTTTTCTGTACGTCCTTTCAAATGCGAGGATGAGAGGGGAGACATCTATTTGGCCGATACTGTGATAATCAGCACAGGTGCCTCAGCCAAGTATCTCGGTTTGCCTGATGAGGATAAATATAAAGGACTCGGTGTTAGCGCATGTGCAACATGTGATGGCTTTTTCTATCGCAACCGTGTAGTGGCTGTGGTGGGTGGTGGCGACACTGCATGTGAGGAGGCACTTTATCTCTCCACGCTTGCCAAGAAAGTATATATGATTGTTCGCAAAGATTACCTGAGAGCATCGAAGGTAATGCAGCAGCGTGTCAACGATAAGGAAAATATTGAGGTGCTGTACCGATGCAACACAGTTGGCTTGTTTGGTGAAGAGGGTGTTGAGGGTGCAAAATTGGTGCGTGATGTAGAATCTGACAATCCTGAATATTTTGATGTGGCTATAGATGGCTTTTTTCTTGCAATTGGTCATAAACCTAATACAGACGTTTTTGCAGGTCAGGTAGAACTCGATGAACAGGGTTACATAAAAACTGCAACTCCATCTACGCGCACAAATATCGAAGGCGTTTTCGCAGCAGGCGATTGTGCAGACCCTATTTATCGTCAGGCTGTTACCTCGGCAGGTACCGGATGCAAGGCTGCACTTGATGCAGAGAGATTTCTTATGGACCATAATGAATTGTGACTATGACTGATAAGCAAGAACTTCTTGACCGCCGTTACTTGCGCATGGCCTCAATATGGAGTGAAAACTCATATTGCGAACGGCGTCAAGTGGGTGCACTTATAGTTAAGGAGAAAATGATAATTTCTGATGGCTATAACGGCACTCCCTCAGGATTTCCAAATGTATGTGAATCTTCGGAGGGGGTTACTTTGCCATATGTGCTTCATGCTGAAGCTAACGCTATCACCAAAGTGGCACGAAGTAATAATTCGAGCGAAGGGAGCACTTTATATGTCACTGCAAGTCCTTGCATGGAGTGCTCCAAACTCATAATTCAGGCTGGTATCAAGCGGGTGGTTTTCTCTGACCTATATCGTATTACAGATGGTCTTGACTTGCTTCGTAAAGCCGGTGTTGAGGTGGTGCATCTTCCGCTCGATAAGTTTGACGTTCCTGAACAATGAGCAGCAAGAGAAATTTAGGTTCCGTTTTGGTGCCACTGGCATTGTCGGCAGGAATCATTGGTGGAATATTTATCGGCAGGCACTCAGCAGTGCGTCCTTCTTCTCCTGAAGAGGATAAAATCAGGACTATACTCGAGCTGATAGACCGTCAGTATGTAGACAAAGTTAATACCGATAGTCTTCTTGATGCTACTATTCCTGATATTTTGGCAGCATTGGATCCTCATTCGGTATATATCCCCAAGTCTGAACTTCAGGCTACCAACGATGATCTTGAGAGTTCTTTTGGTGGCATAGGCGTGATGTTTCAGATTCTTAACGATACTGTCAATGTGATTGAGGTGGTGGCAGGTGGACCATCTGAGCTTGTCGGTCTTCAGGCGGGTGACCTGATTCTTGAGGCTAACGGCAAGAAGCTCTCCGGTGTGAAGGCAACAACCGATGACGTATTTAAAACTTTGCGAGGCCCGGAGGGTACGAAGGTAAAGGTGAGTGTGAAGCGTAAGTCATCAAAGAAACCTCTTGCATATGAAATTACCCGTGGCGAGATTCCCGCCAATAGTGTCGATGCCACTTATATGATTGACGATAAGACGGGATATGTAAGGGTAAGCAAGTTTGCCCGCAACACTTATAATGAGTTTTATCAGGCTCTCGGAGATTTGCGCAGCAAAGGTGCTTCAAAATATGTGATAGACCTTCGTGGCAACTCCGGAGGTTTTATGGATCAGGCTATTTATATGGCCAATGAGTTCTTGCCTGCCGGCCAGATGATTGTCTATACGCAAGGGCGCACACCCGAAAATGAAACTGTGGCTCTTAGCGATGGCGGTGGTCAATATCATGATGCTGAGTTGGTTGTGCTGACCAACGAATATTCTGCGTCTGCATCAGAGATTTTCGCGGGTGCAATCCAGGATAATGACCGTGGTCTTGTGATAGGTCGCCGCACATTTGGTAAAGGGCTTGTCCAGAATCAGATTATGCTGCCCGACAGCTCCGCGTTACGTCTTACGGTGGCACGATATTATGTACCCTCTGGGCGTAGCATCCAGAAGGAATATATTCGTGGCAAGGATGGAAAGTATGAGATGGATATTCTGGACCGCTATAATCATGGTGAGTTCTATTCACAAGACAGCATCAAACTTGACAAATCAAAGAAGTTCACAACCCTCGGTGGGCGTATAGTATATGGTGGAGGTGGCATAATGCCCGACATTTTCGTGCCGGAAGACACTACAGGCTACACCAATTATTTTGTGGAGGCTTCCAATCTCGGTTTGATTCAGAAGTTCTCTCGCGAGATGGCTGAGTCTTACAGGCCCATGATGAAGGGTGATAAGTCCATTGCCACAATGGAGCGTGTCATCCCTCGTGACAATTCATTGCTTACGGCATTTGTGGACTTTGCTGCCCGCAACGGACTTCCTGCGCGTTGGTACTATATTAATAAGTCACGTGCACTTTTGCTGAGTCAAATCAAGGCTTTTATTGCTCGTGACCTTGTAGGCTTCAGTGCCTTCATTGAGATTCTGAACCGTCAGGATCCCACCTTACACCGAGCCATCAGTGAGCTTGAAGCCGGTCATTCACCAAAGAGCATTCCAAGTACCAACAAAAAGTGGGGCAGCACCAAACTTCCGTGGATAAACCATAGGCATGAGTAATAAAAAGGGA
>CAJUIJ010000089.1 GCA_910586175.1 uncultured Muribaculaceae bacterium
ATTCGATATATTAACTTAAGTTTCAACTACTTCGGCAATTTTTACCGAATCATTGATTATAGCTAATTTGTGTTATAACAGACTATGCTGTAAAATAGTTCGCGTGAAGTGATATATCTTTGCAAATATAGGGTTAAATTCTACAATATACAAATAATAATTAGTTGACGCAAAAGTATATTATGGCCTGCGGTTCAGTTGTCGCTTGCGTAGAGGCTTATGTTGGCTACGGGTATGCTCAAAAGAAGTAGCCGGAGGCTTCTTTGCGGTTGCTGAACGTCGGGGGCGTGAACAATCGGGCGGTGGCGGAGCTGTGCCATTCGGGAAAATCGGAGGGGCGGTGGCGTATGATGTTGACAATATCGGCGAGGCGTCGGCTGTTGAACGAGCCTTTTTGCAGGTAGGCGATGAGTTGCGCCTTGATTTGACGGACTACATCGTGGCGGACGGGTGGCAGATCTCCGCGCAGGTTTTCTGCCCGGAGCGCTGACATCAGTTCCGGCGACAACCATTCTTCGGCCAATGATGCCTCCAAGTCTATGATTTGGGGGCGGAGTTCGAGGTATCGCTCCCAGTTAAGGGATTGGGAATTGGAAACAGGGCATTGGTTTACAATCTCAAAAGTGGGAAAGAGGGTTGCTCCGAAGAAAGCGGCTTGGTCGGAGTTGAGCCACCGGCTCGCGCCCGGCAGCTCGGGCAAGAGCGCGGCGATGCAGTCGTCGCGGTGGGTCAGCATTGAGCCTACAAGTCGGTCGACGCGCATCTTTGATGCGGCGACGAGGTTTTGGGTGCCGACGGTGGCGAAGCCGTTGGGCGTAAGCACAAGGTCGAGCGAGGGAATTGCACGGCGCATGGCGTCGGCGACGACAAGCCGGGCGGTGGCTATGCGGATAGGGTTGCTATCTGTGTAGCCGCAGATTGTGTTGTAGGTCGGCTCGGAGGTGAAAGTTTCCTTGACCCACGCCTCGGCGAGGTCGAGGAACGGTGCGAGTTTGTCAAAGAGCGGCGTTTCGCCCTTTATGGTAATTAGTTGATTTGGAATAAGCAAACGTAGTTCCTCGTTGCTGTTGATTATCTTTGCCATTATGTTTATGAGTGATGTTTGAATACCTTATGCCTTGTCACTTGTGACTTTGACCTCTTTTGCGTCTTGGTGTTCGTCGAGGGTGGTAAGTTGGATAAAGGGCACATCGACGGTTACGCCCTGCCAGGCGTTGAATTTGATGATGATGCGGTGGACGGTGAAAAGGAGGTCGTGATATGGCTTTTGGAGTGCCTGGGCTATGGTGTACAGCTCGCGCTTGTCGGAGCCGGAGTTGTTGGTCTGCGCCTTTCCTGGCACGGAGCCGACGAGGTTTGAGTGGACGCGCATAGTGAAGCATATCATATTGATAGCCTCCTGTATGTCGGTTTCCCAATCTCCGCCCTCTTTGGTGGCGTCGATTTTGTTTATCACAACGTCGTGCTGCTCCTTTCCGTCGGGAGTGATGTAGAACGTGGAAAACCACGCTTTGCCGGAGTTTTCCGCACCGGTGAGAAAATCAAGAATTGATTGTTTCTCACGGACGATGCGCTCCTGTTGCTTGCGGCGGTCGGTGATGCCCTCGGCACGGAAAATCGACTCCCAATATTTGGCGGAGATTTCGATTTGGTATTTTATGGGGGCGTGGTTTTTGAGCTTCGCTTCCTTTGCTATACCGATGAGCTGCTTTATGTTGTACCATTTGCCTCGGAACAGCGAGGCATAGTAAGGTATGGGGTAATAGGTGGAGTCAACGGTGGGTATGCGGCTCACGATTGCGAATTTGCGGTTGCGCGTCCGCTTGGCGAGTTTGTCTTGCAGATCTCGCCACGGCGCGGAGGGGTCGAGCAGGTCTATGACCTCGATTTCGGAGGGAGAAGCGACGCACTTACGCCAGTTGGCGTAAAGAACGGAGGGGATTTTGCCGACGGTGTCGGCAGGAGCGAAGCGGCAGTAACAGGCTTCCTTACGCAAGAGGCGCACAATCTTTGTGCCGTCCTCGTTGAGAATAAGCACGCTGACGGCGAAGCCGAAGTGCTTGAAGTCCTGACTGACGCCGAGAAAGTATGCGGCGAGGTCGTTGTCCATTAAGAAGTCTTCGACTTCTTGTTTAGTGATTAGAGTTGAGAGTTTAGTGTCGTAGCGCAGCCCTGCGCCATAGCACACCTCGGCGTTGAAGCATTGGCAGGTGGCGAGTGTTTCGTCTTTCTCTATGAGGTCGAGAATATCGAAAGGCATTTGGTTGTCGCCACCCCACGGTATATACGAGAGCTTATCGTCTATGATAGTCGGCACGATGTCCGTATCTTCACGGAACACCGACTGCGAATTGACGGTAAAGGCAGCACGGGCTTCAAGACCGGGCAACTGCTCCACGGAGCTGAAATTTAAGTAGTCGGGGTAAAAAGAAAAGTCCATAACATTGAGGTTGGTTGCTCAAAGTTATGGACGATATGATGTGCGCGAAAAGACGCTTATTTATCAGTCAAGGGTAAGCAGGTCGGGTGCCATTCAAGAATTGTCTTAAAAATTTCTTCCTTTGTCCTTGCCGGTGGTGGGTCAATCCTATCAGCAAGAGTGGCAATCCAAACGTCGTCGTAAATATCTATAAGCTGCATACCGCTAAAATCCTTAACAGGCTTTACAAATATAAAACCATCACAATAATCTTTCATTTTTAGATTAGCAGTGTAAGGGTCGCCGTTATCGGGATTTTCCGACCAAGGTTCTCTCCCTGAATTTTTACCGGCATAGAGTTGAGAGGGAGTAAGAGGAAAATCAGCATCAATATCAAAACCAACCGGATTGTTCCCTTTCAGCTCAAAAGCACGGTCAATCTCTCCGCCGTCTATGAGCGTCCAAGTGGTTTCTTCATTTGGAATATAGCCATACGACCCCATAAAGCCGCCCCAAAGGTTTATTGAGAATATATCATTGGGATAACATACCTTAATGGCTTTTGCTGCACTCGGGTAATTATAATAATATCCTTTGCCGCCGCGTGGTAATTGGCCGCGTGTTTGATATTGCGTGTGAGCTTGCCCGGCATAAAAAATTGTTTTTTTGCCGGAGCGTATGCAGTTCCTTAAAATATTGGCGATATTTTCATCACGAGCCTCCGGGGTTCTCGGAATATCGTCCGGGTCAAGTAACAATATACGAGTTTTAAGGCTGTCCGGCTTTTGCATATTGGTTTCCCAAACGGTATAAAGCACATCACGATAACCTTTATAGGGGTTTCCAAGCTCATCGGGAGCGTCAAGAAGAATTTTATTGGCAAACGCTTCATTCCATTTCTTGCCAAAAGCCAAAGAGTCGGCAAGCATTTGGTCGCGCTCGTTGCCAAATTCTATCGCTAAATTACTGATATGGGTGTCTGCGGTATATCCGACATTTCGGAGGACATCACATAAAAACTCGCTATGGTCGGCAATCCAATGGTCTTCACCGATAGCAACTATCTTATGGGAGCGCAGTTTATCTGCGATGTAATCAAAAGGAGCTTTGCCTTTGTCTATGTATTGTAGCGCAACTTTGGCCCGGTCGTTTCTTTGTTTAGCAAAACACGACATAGGCAATCCCAAAAGGCAAAGCAATATAATGAGTAGAGTGCTATGTTTCATATATGCGTAATGGGAGGTTTGGAACAATCGCAAATTTACGCAATTTCAGCGGAATACGCAAATGTTAAAGAAAAACTTCGAGGCCGTTAATGCGGAAGATGCAGCAGTCGCGGACGCGGCGGCACTCGCCGGAGGTAAGGATTTTGACGTTTCGCCAGCCTCCGTAAAAGGAATATCGCAGGGATATGACGTTGCGGAGTTCGAGTATAGAGCCGTCGCTGCGCCATACAGAGAGGTCGACGGGGTCGCCGGAGTTTAGCATCGTGCGAGCGGTGCTTAAATGAACAGAGTTCATGGTTTATAAGTTTATGGGGTTTATGAGTTTATGGTTGCTGAAAAAAAGAGTAAATTTGCCGAATGGAACAGCAATTTAGTTTTGAAAAGCTCAAAGCTTGGCAATACTCCCGCCGCCTTGTGAAATTGGTTTATGAGTTGGTAAAGAAGTTGCCAAAAGAGGAAATGTATGCACTCTCCGATCAAATCAGGAGAGCTATTGTTTCGGTGTCCTCTAACATCGCAGAGGGAAGTGGCCGAATGTCGAGGGCAGAACAACGCCATTTTTATGAGATAGCTTATGGCTCACTAATGGAGGTTTATAATCAATTGCTTATCGCAGTTGACTTGAACTATATATCACAAGAGGATATAGACCAAATCAAGCAGCCTATATGGACGACTGCAAAGGTTTTAAGTGCATTGCGGAATAGTATCAAGGACTAAACCAATAAACACTAAACTTATAAACCAAATTCAAGAATATATATTATTGAATTTTTCATCGAATATGCCGGGTGAGTATCGGGCGTTGAATTTGGGTCGGGTGTCCTTGAAGCGCCAAGTGAATTTTACGGAGTTGGGCTTGTCGTCGGTGTCGGAAAGTTCGGAGGTAAAATCGGTGATGAGGATTGGTAGCATAGCGTCAAAGTCGGTTTCGGCGAGGTTAGAGTCGGTACCCCAGGGAATACGGACTACGGGAGAGGTAAGCATCTGCTCGACCTGCAAGCACTCGTCGGAGGTAAGGGGCGCGGACTGCACCTCGTATTCCTTTGCGGTGGTGACGTTGTAGAAGCGTGCGGATTTACCGAGGGTGGCGATAGAGCGGTCGGCCTTGATTTTGTGGGTGGTGGCGTGAGGGAGTATGAGCTGTTCCGCGACGTTGAAGCAGTTAGTGTAATGGAAAGGGAGGGTGTCAGCGAGAGCAGGGTCTACAAAGAGGGTCAGTGAACGCTCGCCGCACCGTGCGGTGACGGAGAGCAGCGTTGGAGGTGTGGAGGCTTTGGTTGCGGCCTGTATCTTTGCGCGAACATCGGCGAGCATCACGAACTCGCGGTTTATGCCGTCGCCGTGCTGTATCATACCGTTGCCGGAGAGGACGTAGCGGTAGGTGGCGGTGTTGCCGTCGGGGGCGAGGTATGTAGCGTAGATGAAGAAAGCGATGGGTTCGCGGTCGGTGGCGAACCATTGCAGCTCGAAGAAGGTGTCGGGGGCGATGCGCCGGTAAGCGGAGAGGGTGAGGAAGTTTTCGAGGAGCCATTGCGAGGGGTCGTAGAGTCCGAGAGCGCGGTCGCAGTAGATGACACGGAAGGAGTGGGAGGCGGCGGATCCGTCGGGTGCCGATGCCTCGATGATAAATTCGGAGAAATTGAGGTCGGGGTTTCCGGCCATATATTGCTCGATGAGAGAAGCGATGTCGGCGACGGTGGCCGAGCCGTTATAAGTGTAGTACCGCTCGTCGAGCAGCACTATTCCGCCCGAGGTGAGGCGGAAGTCGACGAAGTCTTGGTCGGTGAAGATGCTGACGTCGGGGAGGTCGGCGGAGAGCATCACCGTGGGGGTGTAGAAGCCTATCCGTATCATAGGGGCAAAGTTACGGAGGGTGGCGGCGAGGCGAAAAGACAGTCAGCGGTCGCTTCGGGAGGAAGCAACCGCTGTGTGGCAGGGGTTATAGTGTCGTTATCGAATTTGTCTTGTCAATCTTGCAGAGCCGCAGGGTGTAAGACTTGCCGAGGGTCGCGCTCTCTACTTTGATGAATTGCTCGCCGTCGCGCCAGCAGTAGAAAAGGGCGAGCCGCAGGGCATCGGTATCGGAGTCGGCGTAGAAGCGCCATGAGCCTTGTCGAGTGAAGCATTTGTATTCGTACATCGTCGTGAGATTTATAAGGTTGGACTTCAAGGGGAGCGAGAAAGAGAGAGGCATTACGCCTCTCTCGCGGCCTCGAAAGCGAGGCGGTCGTAGATGTTTTGGGAGATAACGGCACCGTACCGGGCTTTGAGCAGGTGCATATATCTTATCGCGCTTTGGGCTGTCTTGCAGCCGCACCCTACATTATCTTTTGGAGCCACGCCCTTGAAGAAGACGTACCAGCGGTTGAACTTGCGCTGCGCCACGATGAGCTTGGGGGTGAGGGTCGGCTTGGTATCGACGACGGGGGCCTGGGTCTGCTTCTTCGTACGGGTCGAAGTGGTTTTAGCCTTTTTGTTTTCTGCGGTTTTGGAGGTTTTCTTTGCCATGATTTTGAAGTGTTTGGGGGTTTGAGAAGTGAGCCGAGGCTCTTAATTTTTACGAACAATCAAAAGTACGGTCGTAATGAGCTGCCAAAAGCAAGGGTGATTACGCTCTTGCAGGAGCTTGCTCCGAAAGAGGGGGGAACGTGGAGCGCACACCTGCCCTTGCGCCAGTGAATGACCGTAATAACTTTGTGACGGAAAAATAAGCCCCCGGCTCGCTCCCCCGGACATCTTCAAGGCAAAGGAGGCCGACCGCAGGGAACAATGGCAGAACCGCTCCGTGCGCAGAGGCGGCTCGCGCCCCACGGTAGGCGAAGCCTGACCCTCGCACAGGCTCGGCGGTGGCGGCAAGTTTGGCGTTGGGGAGTTTCAAGGGTTGAGGTGTGAGGTTAATGTGGGGTGGTTGGAGGTCAGCGCGTGATGAGATATTTGCATCTGCGCCCGTGTGGGGTGCGTGTTCCAAAACGGTATGACCGCCCGGGTCGAGGCTGTGGGGGTGGCGCACAGGGCTGCGGCCCCTCTCCCCTTGCAGTCCAACCTCTCACGGCGTATGTGGCAAATGGTTCTCGATCAAGGCGCGGTGCTTGTCGGCTCGGATAGCGATGCGGTGCGGTTATGGGTGAAGGTTAGTGGTTAGGGGTTAGTGATTAGAGGTTAGAGTTGGGGGGCGGTGGCCGGATAGTCTTATGTTGCGGAGGGGGCGAAAGAGCAAAGTGAGAGTTGACCCGTGGGTCAACCCTCTATCTTGGGGAGGTGGAGATTAGTATTCGCAGAAGCCTTGTACCATAGTGTAGTCTGCGTCGGGCACCTGGGCTGCTGCCTTTTCCTGTGCCTCGTCGGCAGTCCGGGCAATTACATATACTATTTCGCTTTCGCCGTCGAAGGTGATAACTTCTACTTGATATTCTTTGAGGCGGCGGTTTGTATCGAGGGAGATGCAGCTAACGTATGTCATGGTTTTGAAGTTTTTGAGGGGTTATTACTGTGCGCCGGGGCGCGTTTGATTTTTACGCCGCAATCAGGGAACGGTTGAGCCAGTCGGCACGACGGTAGCCAACAAGGGTTCGGGGCAAAGGGTTTATCCCCTGCTGAATACTCTTTTTTATGCTTGCCTGAAAAAAGGAAGATTTTTGCCCTGAACGTGTCTTGCCCTTGTCAGCGTAGGCGACCCGTTCTAACTTTGCGAAGTGAAATATCAACCGTGCTTCCGTGCGTGTTTACAAGTAATTCTCCCTCAAACAACTGCCTCGCAAAACTATGATATATGTTTGCCTCCCCCGGTGCGAGCCGCTGCATCACACCAATCTATGCCGTGAAGTTATCCCCGACGGCCAAAGCACTCTTTATTCTTATTGCCCGAACTGCCGATGATGCGCCATAGAATTGCAGCCCTGTGTTCTGTGCAGCCGGAACACCGCTGTAAGGCTCTTGCGAATACTCCACACTCCCGATGATAGAGGCCGTAATGAACGGTCGCAGTCCTTATCTTTGCGAAGCGCCCCCCGGAGTGCTACCGCTCTCCCTCGGTTGTGGCCGAGGGGCCCGGAAAAGCAGCGGACTCCGGCTCTATCATCAGGATAGATCCGAAGTCCGCTGTCTATGTTAGCGATATACGCCCTCAATGGGTCGAGATTACAAGCTCGACGGCTTGCCGCATTAGCGCGACGGCGCGGGGGCGCCGGAACACATTAAGAAAATCCCCGACATCGCTGCCGAGGATAATATATGTTGTATGATTAGATGCTGTATGATTATATGTGTCTTTTAGAATTGGTAGCCGACTGATAAGAAGATGCTTTGGCTCAGTTCTTTATTAGGAACCCAGAATTTGGAGCCGTTTTGGAGTGTCACGTTCCTGCGACCGGAATAGTAGTCAAGGTTGGATATGCCATATCCGGCACCAATCACAAAACGGTCAATAGAAAGATTTACGGAAAGTCTTGCGTTCCAGTAAAACCAGTCAAGCCCTTTGTTCGGAAATTTCATATAATCTACGACTGTGCCTACATTACCTTTAATATCATAAATATCATAGGTCAGTGAATTTCTAAAAGGGCAGGCAAGACTGATGCCGGGTTCGGCTTGAAACCACAAGCGAATATCATCTTTGTTTTTGAGCAGGTTCGGAGTTTTGAAGATTACAGATGGCTTGAATATAATCCATGCCACGTTTTTCTCATTATCCGCCAAACTCGCTTCATGCCCGTTTATCGTAGTTGTACGGCTCGGTTGGTTGTATTGTGACGTCAGTTCCATACCAAGAGCAACACCGATATATTTATGGAAATGCCACGCAATAGACGGCTCAATCGTCCAAGCCTGTTCATTGTTCAGATATATGCCACCATAAAGAGTAGCTGTGAACGGTCGCTTTTCTTCCTGTGCGAAAGTTGTCAGAGCAACCATGAATAAGACAAAAAGTATCAACAACTTCTTCATAACCGTTTTATTTGAAAATATCAATGAATAAAGCCAGTCAACAAATTTAGTATTGTTTTTATCGCTGAGTTATGCTTGTTTTCGAGCCAAGTCTTGTTATTGTCAAGTACCTTGTAGTTTAGACACCTTAAACTCAGCATCTTTCCCGTTAATACTTAACTTGACGACAGGATTTGAGAACTTTGTAAGGTGCAGAACTGCAAGCGTATGAAAAATTCATCAGGCGTTTTCATAAATTCCAGATTTTAAGAATACAAAATTAGCGAAAAAATCCGGAATACGGAAGCAATATGCTCACAAACAGGTGTCAAAGCACCCCCGACATAGAGAGGTTGAACGCATCGCGGTATGGAAATTTCTCACAACCGATGTAGAGGGTATCGAAAGCGTCGGTGCCGTCGGTGCGGTGTTCGAGCAGGTCTTCTTCGCTCTCGGCAAGTTTCTCGCCCGATTTGTCTTTGCGGAAGCCGTTGCGACCTCGGCTTACTCCGGCTGACTGTATGGCGAGGATAAGGTCTTCGTTGTTGGAGCGGTTGAAGAATGGCACAAGGCGTTGCTTACCTGCGAAGTCCTGATTGATGAGCAAATATTTTTCATCGTGACGCATGGGGTTGCCGAGGTACACGGCTTCGACCTGCCAACCCCTGCGCTTAAATTCATGGACTACCCACCAACGGTAATCCTGTTCATTGACGGCATAGTTCGAGCCGAGGGCGGTTGCATCGTAATAATACACTACGGTCTTGTTGCGGTGCTCCGCATAGTAACGGCAGAAGTCCTCGACGAGTGCCGGAATCTTACGCTCGAACTTGACGTAGAACGATTTTATGACGTTCAGACGGCGGTCGCGAGGCTGACCGGCGACAATCCAGTTGATGTTGGCGTTGTAGTCCATGTCGATGCAGATGGGCGCGTCGGGGTCAACGTCCTTGTCGGTGCGAGCGTCGAGCGTCGAGAAGTCATAATCATAACCGAGAGTATCGAGGTACTGATTATCGTTGGCGTCGTACTTATGGCCCTCGCGCATAGACGAGTAGAAGCCATCTTTGGCGATACCTATGCGTTGGCACAGTATCGAAGTCTGAAAAGTAAGCGGCGTAAGGTCGCGCTTCATCTGCTTAATGTAGTTCTCGCCGAGAAGCTGCAAGTTCTCGATTGAGGAATACTCGCGGTAGTAGACCGCAACGGAGCGCATCTTATTGAGGTCGCGGTCAAGGCGGCGCAGGTAGCCTTTGAGATAAGGAGGCACTTGCTCGCCACGAGCGTTAAGGGCGCGTATGCGTTCTTTGGTGCGCCATCGGTGGAAGTCGCGGGAAGCGGAGCCGAGCATCGGCAGCCGCGACTTC
>CAJUIJ010000090.1 GCA_910586175.1 uncultured Muribaculaceae bacterium
CGATTACAGTGACATACGAATAAAACAAACAAATAAGCAGATAATTATGATGAAGAAAATTATGACAGTTGCATTCGCAGCAATGATGTTGATTACAATACCCGCTACAGCTCAGCAGAGGTCAGGAGAAGGCAAGACCAAGAAGGCAAGGATAGAGCGCACCATAAAAAAAGATAGGCAATTTGACCGTCGCGCGGAGGCTAAATGTCTTCAGGTGTCAGACTCATGCTTGGTGGCGACACAATGCAAAGCAGGCGGATGCGAGTTCGAGGGTCTTGATCTCACCGAGCAGCAAAAGAGCCAGCTTAAAACTTTGAAAGAGAACCAGCGCAAAGAGATGAAAGCGCGTGCAGATTCCGCCAAAGCAGCACGAAAAGAGGCTAAGGCAGAAGCAAGGGCAGAACATAAGGCCATGAAAGAGAAGCGTGAGGCAGAGCGTCGCGAATATCTCAAAGAGGTTAAGAAGATTCTTGGTAACGACAAGTATGTGATGTTCCTTGAGAACCAATATGTGCAGGACTTCGGCCGTCCCGGTGGCGGAAAGGATAAACGGATGGCACCTATGAAGGGCAAGAAACATGCAAAGGATATGCAACTCCGCTCAGACCGCAAGGAAAAGAAAAGCGGCAAATGAGTCAGGGCATAAGATATTTACACAGCAAATTCAATCTAATCTGTTTTTTTAGTGAGGGATGCGACGTCTGAACGGCGCGTCCCTCGCTTTTTTATGGTTGTCGAATCATTATTCACTATTCACTATTCATTATTCACTATTCACTATTCACTATTCATTATTCATTATTCATTGTATTGTCGTCGCCGGAGGCTCCTCCCTCCCGGTGGCTTCGCGACTTTGCGTCGTGAAGCTTTTCTAAATTCTAAATTCTAAATTTTTAAGTTGTCGCGAAAAATAACTATTTTTGCATTATGATTTCGATTAACAATCTCAGCGTAGAATTTTCGGCACGTCCGCTTTTTACAGACATCAGTTTTGTGATTAACGACACCGATAAGATTGGCCTTACCGGCAAGAATGGTGCCGGCAAGTCGACACTGTTAAAGATACTGGCCGGACTCGAGGAACCCACATCAGGCAGCATCGGCAAACCTAACTCACAGACAATAGGGTATCTGCCGCAGCAGATGAACTTGGCCGACGACACCACACTAATCAACGAGACACGCAAGGCATTCAGCGACCTGGCTGACTTAAAGATAGAACTTGACCATGTAACGCAACAAGTGTCGGAGTCGACAGATTACGAATCAGAAGAATATCACAAGCTCATCGACAAGATGATGCAGCTCAGTGATATGCTCGACATGTCGGGATATTCCAACATGGATGCGGAGATTGAGTCCACGCTCACCGGACTCGGATTCAAGCGGAGCGACTTTGACCGTCCGACCAAGGAGTTTTCCGGCGGATGGCGCATGCGCGTAGAGCTTGCCAAGATATTGCTGCGACGTCCGGATGTGCTACTGCTCGACGAGCCGACCAACCACCTTGACATAGAGTCTATACAATGGCTCGAACAGTTTATCACAACCAAGGCCAAGGCAGTGGTGCTCGTCAGCCATGACCGTGCATTTCTTGACAACGTGACCAAACGCACTATAGAGATATCGTGCGGACGAGCTTATGACTATAAGGTGAACTACTCGCACTTCGTGGAGCTTCGCAAGGAGCGTGTGGAGCAGCAACGCCGCGCATACGAGAACCAGCAGAAGCAGATAGCCGACATTGAGGCATTCATAGAGAGATTCCGCTACCAAGCCACCAAGGCAATACAAGTGCAAAGCCGCATAAAGCAACTTGAGAAAATTGTGCCGATAGAGGTTGATGAGGTCGACAACTCGAGATTGCGTCTGAAATTTCCACCGGCAGAGCGAAGCGGTGATTACCCATTGATTCTCGAGAACGTCGGCAAGGCATATGGCGACCACCAAGTGTTTGACCATGCTGAGTTCACAATACGCCGAGGCGAGAAAGTGGCATTCGTAGGCAAGAACGGTGAGGGTAAGTCAACGCTGGTGAAATGTATCATGAACGAGATACCTTTTACAGGCACACTTAAGGTGGGCCACAATGTAAAGATAGGATATTTCGCACAGAACCAAGCGCAGATGCTTGATGGCGAATTGACTGTATTCGACACAATCGACAATGTTGCGACCGGTGACTGGCGCACTAAGGTGCGCGACATATTGGGTGCGTTCATGTTTGGAGGCGAGGCCGTAGAAAAGAGAGTAAAGGTGCTGTCGGGAGGAGAGAAAACAAGACTCGCTATGATCAAATTGCTTCTTGAGCCGGTCAACTTCCTGATACTCGACGAGCCGACCAATCACCTTGACATAAACACCAAAGATATACTCAAAGAAGCGATACGCGACTTCAACGGCACGGTGATAATCGTAAGCCATGACCGCTACTTCCTTGACGGGCTTGTAGACAATGTGTATGAATTTGGCGACGGCAGAGTGACAGAGCATCTCGGAGGCATATACGATTTCTTGCAGAAGAAGAAACTCGACAGCCTTAGACAGCTCGACACGGATGCTTCATCAGCAGGTGCCAAAGCAGAAGCCACAAAGACCATAGAGAGTGATAATGTCTCCGACAAAGAGCAGCGCAAGCTTTCGTATGCGGAGCAGAAGGAGCGAGCCAAACAGATCAGCCGGGCAGAGAAAGAGGTTGCAAATGCAGAGGCTGAAATTGGCAAGCTTGAAACAGCACTTAAAGAGCTTGAAAATAAGATCGCCGCAGGCGATGCATCAGAGACAACCCTCGCTACCTATACGGAATGTCAAGGCAAGCTCGAAGAGGCTATGTCAAAATGGGAAGAAGCCACTTGTAAGCTCGAAGAGCTTAAGTTATAGTTATGAGTTATGAAGTATGCTGAAAAAGATATGAAGAGAGGAATAGATATAGAGAATCTTGATAGAGAGGTTGATCCTCGCAGTGATTTTTATGGATTTGCTTGCGGTGGCTGGATGAAGCTGCATCCGCTTAAGGGGGAGTACTCACAATTCGGCACGTTCAATATACTCGCCGAGGAGGCACGTGACAATGTGAGAGGGCTGATAGAGACCCTACATAAGGATCCCGAATCTAAGATAAGAGGGACGATAGCCCAAAAGATCTGCGACGTCTATGCCATGGGCATGGATATGGAGAGGCGCAATCGGGAGGGTAACGCACCCCTGCGTCCGGTGCTTGAGCGGGTGGAGAACTTCACACGCGACAAGTTGGCCGAAACGATAGCCTGGCTTGCGATGGGACTCGACAGCACATTCTTCGGATACGGTGTAGGCCCGGATGCAGGAGACTCCAACATGAATATACTGCATGTGATGGAGGCAGGGTTAGGCCTCGGTGACCGTGATTACTATCTGGAGAAGAACGAAACAAACGACCGTATCATATCGGCCTATCGCAAATATATCGGGGACGTGATGCAGCTTGCCGGATATGCCGAAGAGGATGCCCTGCGCATCAGTGACACGGTGCTCGAAGTGGAAACAGAATATGCCCGACACAAGAAAACCAGAGAAGAGCGAAGAGATCCGCTTGCCGGTTACAACATGCGTACCATCGGAGAGCTTACCGAATCATACAGCAACATACCATGGCACGAAATATTCGAACTATCCGGTCTTAAGGATGTAAAGAAAGTCAACGTGTCATCGCCTCGCTTCATGGAATTTATCAACGAATATCTGCCTAAGCTCAGCGACCGTCAGATTAAAGACATGATGGCCTACGGATGCGTTTCGTCGAGCACCGGGGTGCTTGGTGAGGCCTTTTATGATGCAGACTTCGAAATGTTCAGTCGTGTGCTATCGGGCATTGAAGAGAAGAAACCATTGTGGAAACGCGCGATGGCAATCCCAAACTCCATGTTTGGGGAGGCAGTGGGTCAACTCTACGTGAAGAAATACTTTCCGGAGTCGAGCAAGAGCTATATGGTAGGACTTGTGGAAAACCTGCGCAATGCACTCGGCAAGCACATAGAGTCATTGCCATGGATGGGACCTGACACAAAGCTGAAAGCGCTTGAAAAGCTGGCCACTCTAAAGGCAAAAATAGGATATCCGGATAAATGGAAAGACTACTCAGGCATAGAGATAGACCCGGCAAAGACTTATATGGAGAACGTGCTCGCGGCATCGGAATGGTTCACGCGCGACAACTTCTCAAAGATGGACAAACCGGTAGACAAGAGCGAGTGGCACTTCACACCGCAGACAGTCAATGCCTACTATTCGCCACTGAGCAACGAGATATGCTTTCCGGCAGGCATATTGCAGCCGCCATTTTTCGACAAGGATGCCACCGACGCACAGAATTACGGCGGCATAGGTGTTGTGATAGGCCACGAGATGACTCACGGCTTTGACGACAGCGGACGAAAATATGATAAGGATGGCAACTTGGTGGAATGGTGGACAAAAGAAGATGCCGGGCGATTCACCGCACTCACCGACAAGCTGGTGAAACAGTTTGATGAAGTGGAAGTAGCTCCGGGCGTACATGCCAACGGACTTTACACACTCGGCGAGAATATCGCCGACCAGGGAGGCTTGCGCATAGCATTGACAGCATACTGCGATCGCGCCGATGCAGACGAAGCATCTGAGCGCGTGGGAGAATTCACTCCCCTGCAACAATTCTATATGGCATATGCCAACGTATGGGCCTCAAATATACGCCCCGAGGAGATACTTGTACGCACGCAGACCGACCCTCACTCACTGGCACGCAACAGAGTGAACGTGACACTGCGTAACATCGAGCCATTTTTCGAAGCGTTCGGCATAGGTGAAGGCGATGATATGTATCGCCCAGCCGAAGAGCGTGTCGTGATATGGTGATGTAGTTAAGCATTAGGTCATAAGTTATGAAGTTATTACATAATGACGTAGTGACATAGTGACATGATGTTGTAATGTCGTTATGCCGTAATTTTGCTTGATATGGAAAAATTCGGATTAATCGGATATCCATTGGGTCACTCATTCTCAGCCTCATATTTTACACAGAAATTTAAGGCTGAGAACCTTGAATGCCGCTATGACCTCTACCCTATTGAAGAGAGTCGGATGATCGGGGAGTTTATCGCCCGACACACCGACCTCAGAGGGTTTAACGTCACCATACCATATAAGGAGAGGATTATTGAACATCTCGACAGACTCAGCATGGATGCTCAGGCAATCGGGGCAGTCAATGTGGTGAAGCGAGTCCGCATAAGCGATGGGAGCGACATGCTTGAGGGTTACAACACAGACTGTCAAGCATTTGCAGAGACATTGCAGCCTTTGCTGCGCGGTGATGAAAAGCCGGCACTCATCTTGGGCACAGGAGGTGCTGCCAAGGCGGCAGCATACGGATTACGTCAGCTCGGCATCAAACCCACCTTCGTGTCGAGAAAACCTAAATGCGCTGAATCGAGTGTAGCGAGTGACGAAGAGGCACAGACTACTACAGTGTCATATACTGCACTTAACAAAGTTATGATGCAGGAACACCTTATTATAGTCAACGCCACGCCAGTCGGCATGTATCCGCATGTAGAAGATAGTCCAGAGATACCTTACGAATTTTTGACATCAAGGCATATTTGCTATGATATGGTGTACAATCCTGAAGAGACAAGGTTTATGGCTCAGGCGGCATCGCGAGGTGCCACTGTCAAAAACGGGATGGATATGTTAATAAGGCAAGCGGAGCTATCATGGCACATCTGGAACAAGTCTGACAAAATCTGATTGCCATGTACGCACCTATGCTATTGCCGCTGTCGGGAGTTGTGACCGGCATACTTTGCGCCCGGATGGGGGCAGATTGGATGGCGGCATTGGCGTTTGTAGTGGCCGGGGTAGCACTCTACCTGATATTGCTTCAAAAATCGCGCGATATAGTCAAAGGCTTCGGCATAGCCAGATGGCATCACCTATGGATATACCTCATCTTCACAGGCATAGGCATATTCAGCATGGATCTGAACCGCCCCTATGCTGACGACAAAGTAGCTAATGAGGCCGTCGCTTTCATGGGTAGAGTGGAAACAATAAGCACTCTCACCTCGGGCGACAGAGCCACTATCTCGGTAAGTTATCTAATCAATAAAGATGGGCAATATACAGCATCTCCAAACTGTAAGGTACTACTTAATGCAGAATCATTGCCGGCCGGCATAGATGATATACTGTTGGTGACATCACCACTGCAACCTTTAGACAAATCACCAAACCGGCTTATCGGTGGTGCAGATAAATGGCTAAGCGGACAAGGCATCATGTACACCTGTCAGGCGGAAGAGGATGAAGTGAGTGTATGCGGACACACGCGCACACTTAAGGGAATATGCCAAGGCATCAGAGAGGACATAGAGGCATGGATAGAGAAAACCTCATTGCAAAAATCCACACAGCACTTCCTTATAACGATACTCCTTGGCGACCGCAGGTATCTTGCCCCCGACTCGCGCGACCTATACAAAGATGCCGGATTGAGCCACATGCTGGCGCTAAGCGGTATGCACGTGGCAATAATCTGCGGCATAATCATGTGGCTGCTGTTTCCGATCAACTTCGCCGGTCTTTACAAATATCGTATCGTCATCGCATCACTGATAATGCTTTGCTACGCATTCCTGACCGGGCTTGCCCCCTCCACTTTGAGAGCCACAATAATGCTGCTGGCAATATGCATATCTATGTATATGGAACGAAAGAACAGCGCATGGAACTCGTTGCTTCTTGCCACATTCATCATCTTGGTCGCGTCCCCGCTTTCGCTTATGGATGTTGGATTGCAGCTCAGCTTTATATGTGTGGCGTCGCTGATATTTTTCGTAAGGCCACTCAATCCATTTTCACAGCACGACCATCCACATCTTTTCAAGTTAGCCACAGCCATAATCACAACCTTGGTAGCTACGCTTGCCACATGGATCGTCACGGCCTATTATTTCGGCACAGTTCCTACGGCATTTTTGCTATCAAATCTGATAGTGCTCCCCTTGTTGCCGATATACCTTACATGTGCACTTATCTACTTTGCACTCTCGGCATTTGGAATTACTGCCGGATGGATGACGAGTGCTATTGACTTCTTTCCCCAAGCACTCGACAGATTAGTGAGGACAATCAGCAACGATGGCAACACTGCCGTATACTTTACTCCTTCATTGACATCGGTGTGGATATGGCTGCTTATCGTTGTGGCTATAGCCGCGATATTGCATAGCGATAAAAAGAGACTATATGGATGTATCGCCGGAGGGCTGACATGTTGCTTCATCGTGGCTTTAGCAATGCCGGCGGATGCAGAATCCGATAACTTCATGGTGCATCGGGGCACCGGTAAAATCGAGATCAGCTATCTCCAAGGAGGAAGGGAGATGAGGTTGGAGATGCCACGTTACCGCACTTCGGAGACTACAATACGAGGAAAGAGAATACTTGTTGTCGACTCCGAAAGTTTCATGCTAAAGGGAGAAGAAAATATAAGGAACGGGGAAAGAGGCAAGAGATATGACATAGTGGTGTTGGGCGGGAGTGGACCAAGTGAGATAGAAGAGCTTGCACGGCAATACGACATAGGCCAGCTGATAATTCACGCCTCAACTCGACGTGCCAAAGAGGGCTTTATAATGCATAAGGCCGATAGTCTAAAGATACCTATGTACTCTATTCGTGAATCGGGAGCTTATCGGATGCACTTATGATGTCGGGGGCGCCTCCTCTTCCTTTATATCTGCATTGTGAAAATATTGAGGGAAAGGAGGCGCCGCCAATGTCAATAAGCCTGGGAGAGATGGCCCGCCAACGTATCGGTCTTTATGATTTTGCTACCTGGATTATCGGTTGGCCGAAAAAGGCTGATAGCCTTGAGAGGGTGGCTATTGTGAAGTTATGTTCGCCGCTGAGCCACTTGGTGATTTCGCTGGGGCGTCGGTCGAGTTTCTCGGCAAATTGCTTTTTGGAATAGCCGGCCTCACGCATCAGCTGTTCAATACGGGCGGCAATCTCTACCGACATGCGAGTTTGAAGTTGAACTTGAAGAGGAATCTCTCCCATGAGATCCTCCAGACTATTGTAATTATTCTTCATACTGTAGAAAACTTGGACTATATAACGCAACACAAGTAAGTGGTCAAATTAACTATACGAATCTTGGGTCAATGTAAAATAGCAGTTGTTAAAAATAAACAATATAAAAATAAGTTATTAAAAACCGAGCCTTTTCAGGCATTGAAATGGAACGGCGATTTCCAAATCGCCATCAGCCTGCTTTACGTTTATGGCGATTTGGAAATCGCCGTTCCATTTCACTAACCGTAATTACATTGAAAAATTTATAACATTTCAACCGTAAATTTACATTGACCCCGAATCTGATCACTTACTCAAAATGCTTCTTAAAATAACGCGATTAATGGAAATATATTTTGACGGATTCTTAATTAATTGCGTGGTCCTGTATGAACTTTAGCATGTCTGATAAAACCTGTGGAGATATTGTCTGCTCAATGGTGCTATATTCCTATATATCTCCGGTTTGAGCTTCCTGCATCAAGTGATTGAGGGAAGGATATAATTTCACTGTAGCATTGGGAGCAAGCTCTTTGGCTTTGTCAAGATTGAGCGAGACAGGAACTTGCCGGTCATTTTCGCCGTAGATGATTAATGTGGGAATCCGAAGGTTTTTCAAATCTTTAGCCAGGTCATATTTCAAAAAATAAATCAACAATTGATTGTTATAAAATCAGGTTTACGATGGGGCCGGCGAGAAAGGCTGTCATGATGCCGTTGAGAATTAGTCCTAACGTGGCGTAGGCACCATATCTGTCGCCATATTGGCTTATGCGATTGGTACCCATCACATGTGCGGCAGTACCCATGCTCAGGCTTTTTGATACAGGACTCTTGATTCTCCCCCACTCCATGGTCTTCACTCCGGCCATGGCGCCCAACATGCCCACAATCACAACAATAGCTGAGGTCAATGCCGGTATACCCCCTATTTGGTTGGCTATCTCAATAGCGATAGGTGTGGATACTGACTTCGGGGCCAACGATCGAATCACATCGGGGCTTGCGCCGAGCCAGGAAGCGATGAGCACCACCGACACAATGCCTATGACGCATCCGGCCAGCTCGGTGAGGAAAAGGGTCAAGAACTGGCTTCTGATATGTTTTAATTCGTTGTATAATGGCAATGCGAGAGCCACTATGGCAGGTTTTAACCAGAACTCAATCATACGCCCACCTTCATAATACTGCTCGAAAGATATGCCCGTGAACTTAAGGAAGCAAATCAAAAATGCGATTGTCAACACAAGCGGATTGAGGAGAGCCGACTTGGTGCGCCGTTGCAAGGCAGTAGCAATTCCGAAGACTACGAACGTCAAGGTGATTGTGGAAAGCGGATTTTTTATTATCTCAAAGAATGACATGATATTATTTGTTGCGGTTTTTGAAATGTGAATGGAGAAACTGATGCAGATGACCTGTAACAAGAAGCACTATAATGATGCTGACTACAGT
>CAJUIJ010000091.1 GCA_910586175.1 uncultured Muribaculaceae bacterium
TTGGAATATCGTTTTTTTTGTTTATGTTTGCATTAGAAAAACTCATATGGGCTGTTTTTTGTACGCCCGAATTAGGTTTGAATCAAAGAAGTGGCTCGAAGAGAGCTTATTATTGTTATTTTGTCTTTAAATGCAGGAATTAGTTAAGGATGTGGCAACGAGGCTTGGACTCCCGTATAGGTCTGTCGATACCACTGTAAGACTTCTTGATGATGGTGCCACGGTGCCGTTTATCAGCCGTTATCGCAAGGAGATGACAGGAGGCCTTTCCGAGGTGGCTGTGCGCGATGTAGAGTCTACGTTGGTACAGGTGCGCAATCTATATACCCGCAAGGAGTTCGTGCGGGCAGCTATCGAGAATGCCGGGGCAATGAACCCGCAGCTCGATGAGCGGCTCCATTCTGCCCGCACGCTCACAGATGTGGAGGATATATATGCACCTTTCAAGCCCAAGAAGCATACGCGTGGCACTATGGCGCGCGATAAGGGCCTCGAGCCATTGGCAAAGATGATTATGTCTTCGCACACGGGAGACTGTGCAGGTTTGGCTATGAAGTTTATCGACGGCAAGAAAGTGAAAGGTAAAGATGATGCTTTGGCCGGTGCCAGCGACATAATAGCCGAATGGGCTGCCGATAATGCGCGACTTCGCAACATCACACGCAATGAGTATCGCCGCAATGCCTCTATTGTGTGTCACCCGGCTAAGGATAAGGATGCCGAATTGTCGGCTTCCCCATATGCACAATATGCAGATTTCAACCAGCGTTTGCGTGGCATACCCTCTCACCGATATCTGGCTATAAGGCGTGCCGAACGGGAGGGATTGCTGAAGGTGAGATACGAGCTTAAATCGCCCGGCAAATCGCTTGAAGAGTCGCTCGCGGATGCTTTTATGCCACAAATGGCTAAAGGGGAGTGTGCATTGATAATAGCCGGGGCTGTGGCAGATGCGTCAAAACGTTTACTGCGTCCGTCAGTAGAGAATGAGATTTCTGCCTCGCTCAAGGAGGAGGCAGACCGTGTGGCCATAGATATATTTGCCGATAACCTGCGGCAGCTTCTTCTGGCTGCTCCGCTCAAGAGGCGCCGCGTGCTTGCCATTGACCCCGGGTTCCGTACCGGATGCAAGGTGGTGGCACTCGATGAGCAGGGTAATCTGCTTGGTGAGGATGTGATTTATCCGGCTGTGCCACGCAATGATACGGAGGGTGCTGCCGCCACGCTGTCGGCAATGATTACAAATTTTGGCCTTGATGCGATAGCTCTTGGCAGCGGCACCGCCTCGCGCGAAACTGAGCGTTTCCTGCATCAGTCGGGTCTTATGGACTCTGATGCGATATTTGTGGTTAGCGAGGATGGCGCGTCGGTTTATTCTGCTTCTGAGCTTGCGCGCGCTGAGTTTCCCGACAAGGATGTGACTGTGCGCGGGGCAGTGTCGATAGGTCGCCGTCTTATCGACCCGCTTGCGGAGCTTGTCAAAATTGACCCGAAGTCGATAGGGGTGGGACAGTACCAACATGACGTGGACCAGACTGCGCTGAAGACAGCGCTCGACTATACGGTGATGAGTTGTGTAAACAGTGTGGGTGTCGACCTCAACACAGCCTCTGCAAGTCTGTTGCAATATGTATCGGGCATAGGCAAGACGCTTGCGTCAAATATTGTGAACTACAGGCGCGATAATGGACCCTTTGCATCGCGACGCGATCTTCTTGATGTGCCACGTCTCGGGGCCAAAGCTTTCGAGCAGTGTGCAGGTTTCTTGCGTATCGCTGACGCTGAGGAACCACTCGACAATACAGGCATACATCCCGAAAGTTATCCTCTCGTAAAGGCAATGGCGGCATCGGTGGGTGTAAGCCCTGAAGACCTGGTGGCCAACGATATGCTGCTCGACAGCATAGATGTGGAACTGCTGGCCGCAAAGGGAATTGGCGGTCTTGACACAATGTATGATATCATAATGGAACTGCGCAAGCCCGGACGCGACCCGAGACGCGATGATGTGGAGATGTTTGTGCCCGCCATTGATTCATTCGACCAACTCTATCTCGGCATGCGACTGCCGGGTGTGGTGGATAATATCACGGCATTCGGTGCGTTCATAAATCTTGGCATACATGAGAACGGTCTTCTCCATATCTCCAAGATATCGAGAAGACGACTCAATTCTGTATCAGACGTATTGCACCTCGGGCAGATTGTGGAAGTTGAAGTGGTTGAGATCGACCCATCACGAGGGCGAATCAGCCTATCTATGCTCCACCTCGAATAGCAGGCAGAGTCAGTTAGGCCGTTTCTGCATGTCGGCCTTTATCGCATCATTGAAGGCGGTCTCGAATTCCTCCATGGATTTGGGGTCGCCATCATATTTTTCGCGACATTCGCTTGCAAATTCATCATAGGCTTTGGCTGCGTTCTGCACCTCGTCGGAGTCATAACTATGGTCCAGATTTACATCGCGCATCTCCATGGCCAACTCTGCAGCCTTCTTGCCGTCAGATGCCGGACTGTTGCAACCTGTAATGCACACCAACACTATGCCGCAAAGCAATATATTTATAAGTCTCATGATTGTCTGGTTATTGAGTATAAAATACCAAATCTGAAGTTGTGTCAGATTTGTTCTTAAATTTAGTTATAGGTGAAATGTAGATTTAATCACCTAATCTTTAGACTCCCTATTATGGATTTGGTTTAGAACCCTTCTCAAAAATATGAAAAAAAGTGACAGTCGCGCAGCTGACTGGCTTAACTGCATACACAGCTATAGGTCACACACAAAGTATGTGTGCAATCTATAAGCATCTCATTCAGTGCGCATAGCATCAGTGGGTGATATGCCGGCCACGAAACGTGATGGTAATATAAGGGCAACGTATATAAGCACAAGGCATACGGCATTAAGCAGCAAAATCCACCAGACGTCAAGCTGAACGGGCACAAAGTCGATGTAATATGCATCTGCATCGAGCGGCAGGAAATGCCAATGCTGCTGAGCCGACAGTATGGCGATAGTCAATATATTGCCTATGATAAGACCTATAAAGGCAACTTTCAGAGCGAGATATATAAATACCTCTCGCACCTGACCTATTGAGGCCCCCATGGCGCGGGCCACACCTATGAAGCTTTTCTTGTCGAGTATCAATATCAGCATTCCTGATATAAGTGTGGCAATAGCCACTATGGCCATCAGACTGAGTATCACAATCACGTTGGTATCAAGCAGCGATAGCCAGTTGAAATATGCAGCCCCTTGATTCAGCGCGTTGTCTACTGTGTATTGCCGGTATATCTGTCCGTTGGCTATTGCTTGTACCAAGTCATGATTTAGCTGTTCGGTATACTCAGCCACCTTATTGAAGTCATCAGTCTGAATCTGAAGACTGGTGCCCTGTGTCGGTAAAACTCCGGCAAGTTTCTGAACAAGGGGGAGTGCTCCGTAGGCTATAACGCCATCATAAGAGTCGAAATGGGAGTTGAATATCCCGCTAACCTCAAGTCTTCGCACCCTCACATCGTCTGATATGAAGTATGTATCGATTTTGTCGCCCGGTTTGAGACCAAGCTCATCGGCAGCTATTCGTGATATTACAATCTTGTTGCCTTCGTCCGCCACTTTGTATTCAGGAATTTTACCCTCTTCAAGGTTTCGCTTTATGAACGCGTGAGTAGACGCGCCATTGAGTGTGCGCAGATATATGCCTTTGAAATCAGTCGGTGTCTTTAAGATGGCCGGTATCGAGGCCTCAAGACTATAGTCGGTCACAAATGGTTCATTGTCGAGCAGTTCGCGCATGGAAGGAGTGAGGGTGAATACATTGTCTTCGTTCTCGTGTGTCGGCATTGCGTAAACCGAGATATGCGAATTGAAGCCGATAATCTTGTCGCGGATCTCCCGCTTGAACCCGAGCACAATTGATACGGCGGCAATCATCACCGCTACCGACAGGGCTACGGCTGTCACCGATACTTTAATGGCAGGCGAACTTTTGCGCCCACCTGACGAAAGTGAGAGCCTTCTCGCTACAAACAATGAAAACTTCATGACACAAAATTACGTTATACGTTTTAAAAAAACAAATAATGCTCAACCTCAGAGCATACCTCTTTGTTGAAATGTAGAGAGGTGCACTCTCGCCGTGCACTGAGTTATTACGAGATTACCAAACAGTAGTAGGAGATAATCATGGCAGAGAAGAATGCAGAAAAGAAGAGGATAAGAGAGACTCACAGCACCGCTATGGATGCGGAACTTCCCTATGTTGACCGCGATGTAAGCTGGATGTATTTCAACCATCGAATACTTCAGGAGGCATGGCGAGAGGAGGTGCCATTGTTGGAGCGAATGTCATTTCTCGGCATTTATTCCAACAATCTCGACGAGTTTTTCAGGGTGCGCATGGCCACTCTCTCGCGCATAGCCGAGTTGTCAGGCAAGTCAACTCTTTCTGACAGTCGCAAGGCTTTGGATGTATACCAACGTATCAGTGCTATTGATATTGAGTATGCTGCCGAATACGCACGTTGTGTGAAGCAAGTTACTTCTAAGCTTGCCGACACTGGCATAAGGCTCATTAATGAGTCAGAACTCGACGAAGAGCAACGTCACTATGTGCGTTGCCTGTTTCGCAACAAAATTTCCGGTTATGTCTCACCCGTATGGTTCTCCAAGTTAAGTGAGTTCACTGAGGAGAGCGACAGCCGGATATATCTTGCTGTCGAGCTATCCGGACGCGACACCAAGACAGACTATGCGTTGATACAGCTCCCCACTTCCACATGCAGCCGATTCGTCACACTCCCGTCAGTCATGGATGCGGAGGGGCGTAAGACTGATTATGTGATGTATCTCGACGATGTGGTGAGATTCTGTTTGCCAATGATTTTTCCGGGCATGGGATATACTGATTTTCGGGCCTATTCGTTCAAATTTACGAGAGATGCAGAGATGGAGATTGACAATGATCTCCATATGGGGCCTATGGACAAAATCGCCAAGGCGGTGCGTAGCCGCAAGAAGGGAGCAGCTCTCAGGGTGATATATGACGCAGAGATGCCGCAGCAGATGCTTTCGCAGCTTGTCAAGAAGCTCAAGCTCGACCGCCTCGACACGATGCTTCCCTCCGGCCGCTACCATAACCATAAGGATTTCATGTCGTTCCCATCGTTCGGACGCTCTGACCTGAAATATGCTCCATGGCCACCGGTTATTCCCGGCGAGTTGAAGCGCAACGGCTCATTGTTGCAGATTGTCACAGAGAAAGACCGTTCGGTGCAGGTACCTTATCAGTCGTTTGACTATGTGGTGCGCCTGCTTCAGGAGGCCGCCGTATCAAAAAATGTGAAGAGCATCAAGATTACACTTTATCGGCTTGCCGGAAACTCTGAAATTGCGAGGGCACTCATTTGTGCCGCGCGCAATGGCAAAAAAGTTACGGCTGTTGTGGAGCTGCTCGCCCGTTTTGATGAATCGAGCAACATCAGCTACGCCAAAGAGATGCAGGCTGCGGGTGTCAATGTCGTGTTTGGTGTAGACGGTCTCAAGATTCATTCGAAGATTGTCCTGATTGGATTGCGTAATGGCCATGATATAGCGGTGGTGGGCACCGGTAATTTTCATGAGGGCAATGCAAGAGTTTACACCGACTATTTCATGATGACCGCCGATAAGCGCATTACCTCTGATGTAGCTAAGGTGTTTGACGTAATAAAGCGACCTTACAAGCAGCAGTCGTTCTCGCATTTGCTTGTATCTCCGTTTACCATGCGCAAGGAATTCCTGAGGCTGATTGAAGATGAGATAACAAATGCCAAAGCAGGCAAGGAGGCTTGGATTAAGATAAAGATCAACCATATCACCGATGAGGAAATGGTGGCAGCCCTTTATAAGGCATCGCAGGCGGGTGTAAAGATTGACCTGCTCGTGCGTGGCAACTGTTCGCTAGTGACGGGGGTGCCGGGGGTGAGCGAGAATATTCATGCCGTAGGCATAATAGACCGTTATCTCGAGCATTCGCGTATTTTCATATTTTGCGCGGGTGGGCAAGAGAAAACATTCATGGGTTCTGCTGACTGGATGCCGCGCAATCTTGACCGCCGCATAGAGGTGGTGGCACGAGTATTCGATCCCGATATCAAGGCGGATATGAAGCGAACTGTAGGGTATGGCCTGCGCGACAATGTGCAGGCAAGGGTAGTGGATGGTTCAGGCAAGAATGAGATAGTGAAAATTCCCGGTGAGGATAAGCCATTCCGTTCGCAGCAAGAACTATATGAAACATACGTTTCAATTAATAATTAAAAGAATAGTGAATAACTGTTTGCTGACGCAGCTGACTGAAAATTAAAAAGACTAAACAACTCCATATCATATGAAAGAAAAAGTATACGCAGCCATTGACGTAGGGTCTAACGCAGTGCGCCTGTTGATAAAGAAGGAGGACCCGGATACTGATCGCCCCGATCTGATGTTGAAGAAGGAATTGCTCGTGAGGGTGCCTTTGCGGCTCGGTTTCGATGTCTTCACCAAAGGGGAGATTTCTGAAGCAAGGGCTGACGACCTCATACGCCTTATGAAAGCATATAAGCAGTTTATTAAGATTTATAAGGTTGACCGGCTGCGTGCGTGCGCCACTTCTGCAATGCGCGATGCATCCAATGGCCCTGAGATACTTAAGAAGATTAAGAAAGAGACTGATATCGATATCGACGTGATAGGCGGTGAGGAAGAAGCCCGTATAGTCTACAATAACCATGTGGAGCGAGGGGGGCTTTCTGACGGAGCCTATATGTTTGTTGATGTCGGCGGTGGTAGCACAGAACTTAATTTCATGGTAGACGGCAGGCTGTTGGCCTCGCGTTCGTTTAATATCGGCACCGTGCGTATGCTAACCGGCAAGGTGCGAAAGGGAGAGTTTGACAATTTAACTGAGTTTCTGATGCCTATTGCCGATAAATACCCGGAGATAACTATAATCGGGTCAGGTGGCAATATAAACAAGATCTATAAGCTTGCTAAGGAAAAAAATTCAGACGACAAGTCGATAAGCGTTGCCGAGCTATCACGCATCTATCATGTGTTGAAACCCCTCAGCGTGGAGCAGCGCATAGACCGCTATGCCATGCGTGCCGACAGGGCAGACGTGATTATACCGGCAGCAGAGATTTTCCTGAATATAGCCTCTACTCTCTGTGTAGAAAAAATAGTGGTTCCAAAAATCGGCGTGGCCGATGGTATAATAGACGGTCTCTATCTCGCTGACCATCCGGCAAATTAACAAATGATCAATATCCCATAATGACAATATGACATTATACTAAAATATAAAAAGACATCAAGGATAAAAATCCAAGATGTCTTTTTTTGATTGTAAGAGTGTCAGATCAAAGAAGTTTAACAGAACGTTCTATAAAGGCATTGAGAGCTTCTCCCTTAAGCAGGCCATTTTGCAGCAGTGCAAGGTCGATAAGCTGTTTCACCTTGGGCTGAGTAGATGCATACTCTTTCATGATGCGTTCCTCCTCATTGCGCTTCTGTTCCACTTCCTTTTCCTTTTCGCCGATTGTGGTGCGCAACGGGGCTTTCTCTGTTTCATCTTTCTTATCGTTGATCTCCTTGCGGGTTGCCTCAATCTCATTGTTGAGTGTTTCTATGGCAGCACGCACCGGCACTATTTCGTTTTCGAGAGATGCCTTGCCCTCTTCGATTATCTTCTTCACCACCGGCTGCTCTGTGTTGACCACCAACGCATACATGTTGGGCATCTGGCCGTAGAAGTTCATGCCCGGCTGCATTGCCGCCATATCTTTCATGCGTCGCATCATCTCGTTTTGCGTCACTGTGGCCGGTGCTGCATCTGCACCGACTGCCGAGTATTCCACTATGAAGTTGGTGTCCTTTATTTCGGGCAACTGACTGCGGAACATGCCTGTGAGTATATCTGCCTCAAGAGGGGAGAGCTTGGCATTGTCGGCATCAGCCTTAGGTATAAGACGTTCGGGAGTGTCGGAGTCAACGCGCACAAATCTTGTCTTCTCAAGCTTGCTTTCGAGGAAGTGGATGAGATGCTGGTCAAGTTGTCCGTTCATCAGCAGCACGTCATAGCCTTTCTCCTCAGCTCCCTTCACATATGCATACTGTGTGGTCTTGTCGTTGCAGTAGATATACACTACAGTGTCTTCGCGGTCGGTCTGCGAAGCTTCCACGAGTTTGCGGTATTCTTCGAGAGTGTAGTAATTGTCGTTTACGTCGCGAAGCAGGAAGAATTTCTTGGATGCCTCGTAGAATTTTTCGTCCGTGAGCATTCCATATTTGATGAAGACCTCGATGTCGGGCCATTTCTGTTCGAATGTCTTACGGTCATCCTTGAACATACGGTCCAATTTCTCAGCGACTTTCTTCGATATGTAGCCTGATATCTTCTTCACCTGCTGGTCAGCCTGAAGATAACTTCGGCTCACATTCAGGGGGATGTCGGGTGAGTCAATCACGCCTTGCATCAGCATCATGAACTCCGGCACAACTCCCTCCACCTGGTCTGTCACAAACACTTGGTTGCAATATAGCTGTATGCGGTTCTTGCGGATATCTATGTCTGTCTTTATCTTGGGGAAATAGAGTATGCCGGTCAGGTTGAAGGGATAGTCCACGTTGAGGTGAATCCAGAACAATGGATCTTCTTCGTCCGGATGAAGTTCATGATAGAACTCCATGTAATCTTTGTCGGTGAGTTCAGATGGCTTTTTTGTCCAGAGCGGTTCGGTAGCGTTGACCACATTGTCTTCTTCCGTATCGGTCATCTTGCCATCTTTCCACTCCTGCTTCTTGCCGCTGATTACCGGCACCGGCAGGAAACGGCAATATTTCTTCAGCAGCGCATCTATGCGAATCTGCTCAAGAAATTCCTTGTTGTCATCGTCGATATAAAGTATGATATCTGTGCCTCGCTCCTTCTTGTCGGTGGGCTGCATCTCAAATTCAGGGCTGCCGTCGCAAGTCCATTCCACACCCTCGGCACCTTCCTTGTATGAGAGTGAGCGTATCACGACTTTTTTAGACACCATAAATGCAGAATAGAATCCAAGTCCGAAATGCCCGATTATGGAGTTGGCCGTATCCTTATACTTCTCGAGAAATTCCTCTGCACCTGAAAATGCAATCTGGTTGATGTATTTTTCAATGTCGCCGGCATCCATGCCTATGCCATGGTCTGACACTGTGAGTGTGCCAGCCTCTTTGTCAATTTTGACACACACCTTGAGGTCGCCAAGTTCGCCCTTGAACTCGCCGAACGATGCAAGCGTGCGGATTTTCTGTGTGGCATCTATGGCGTTCGATACAAGCTCACGCAGAAATATCTCATGGTCACTGTATAGGAA
>CAJUIJ010000092.1 GCA_910586175.1 uncultured Muribaculaceae bacterium
TCGCGATGAGACAATCTACTTCGCGATGACAACCCGTTTCTACGACGGTGACCCCGACAACAACGTGTATTGCTGGGACGGAATCCTGAACGAGAAGGATCCCGAATGGCGTGGTGACTTTAAGGGCCTTATCGACAAGCTCGACTATATCAAGGCACTTGGTTTCACGGCCGTATGGATTACCCCGGTTGTGGAGAACGGTTCCGGACTCGACTATCACGGTTATCATGCCATGGACTTCTCAAAGGTGGATCACCGCTACGTGTCGAAGACCGCAGATGCCAAGCAGGCCGACGTGGAGTTCCAGACACTTATCGATGAGGTGCACAAGCGCGGCATGAAGCTCATCCTCGACATCGTGATTCAGCACACCGGCAACTTCGGTGAGGCAAAGCTCGCCCCGATGTTTGACAAGGATTACACCAAAGACCTTGCCGACATCAACGCATCTATGATTCCCCGCACCAAGAGCAACGGTGGCGTATTGCCCGACAACTATCTCGACCTGCCCCCTATGGCCCAGTATGCGTCGCGCCTCGACTACATGAAGAATACCGACTACAACAATAACGATATCCACAACTACTACCACCATAAGGCTTGGTTCGATTGGGATGACAACTCACGCTGGTGGGGTCAGATAGCCGGTGACTGTGTGGACCTCAACACCGAGAATCCCGCAGTGAGCAGCTACATCGTGGATTGCTATTCGCGCTTCATCAAGATGGGTGTGGACGGATTCCGAATAGATACGGCAGGCCATATTCCTCGCCTTGCATTCAACAAAAACTTCCTGCCTCAGTTTATGGCAGCCGCCGAAAGCCCCGAGGCCAAGGCCAAGCGTGGAGATACCCCCTTCTTCATGTATGGCGAGGTGTGCGCCCGCTCCACGCAGGTGATATATCGCGGTGAGCATTACTATGCTTCGCCCTGCTACTATACCTGGAAAGAAAATAAGGATTATGAGTGGGACATGGACCCGAAGTCTTGGGACAGCGTGGTGGCCATACCTACACCCACCGAGGGTTCGCATGATTTCGAGACTGTGAGCGGACACGTAAACTGGGAGTCATGCCACCAGTCGGCCAAGGATGATGCCGGCCATGCAGAGTCGATATTGCGCAAGAGCAACAATGCCCTGCTCAATGGCAACGAATACCATACCCCTGACCATAAGGACTTCTCAGGCATGAGCGTAATCGACTTCGCGATGCACTGGAACTTCAACTCGGCAATGGGTGCTTACGGAGTGCGCGGAGAGGATAATCTCTACAATGACGCTACCTACAATGTGGTCTACGTAGATTCGCACGACTATGCTCCCGACAGTAACTACCGTTTCGCAGGCTCTCAGGATACATGGGCAGAGAACCTCTCCTTGATGTTCACATTCCGTGGCATCCCTTGCCTTTATTACGGTTCGGAAGTGGAGTTCCAGAAGGGCAAGCCTATCGATAAGGGTGCCGTAGAAGCCCTCCGCAATACAGGACGTGCATATTTCGGCGGCTACATCGAGGGTGATGTCAACGTGACCGACTTCGCTGAGTACAGCGGTGCTACCGGCAATATGGCCTCTACACTCAACTATCCGTTGGCACGCCACATACAGCGTCTCAACAAGATCCGTGCGGCTGTGCCTGCATTGCGCAAAGGCCAGTATAGCAACGAAGGCTGTGAAGGCGCAAAAGGCGCAATGGCCTTCAAACGTCGTTACACCGATGCGAAAACCGACTCTTATGTATTGGTAACAATCTCGGGCAATGCCACATTTACCGGTGTGCTCAACGGTACATATGTCGATGCAATAACCGGTGACACAAAAACCGTCACCGACGGCACACTGACTGCTGACTGCGAGGGTAAAGGTAATATGCGCATCTATGTGCTCAACACATCAAAGACAAAAGCTCCCGGCAAGGTGGGTGAGGATGGCAAGTATCTTTATGGTGCAGCTCCCGTGGACCAGCCTTGGGAGGAATGGGCAGATGAGACCATGCCCGACGAGACATGGACAGTCAAACCCAACGGCACGGGTGGCGGCTCAGGTGATATTGAAGAGCCGGAAGTGCCCACCGAACCTGCTATGGCCGAAGGTGAGCAGGCGGTATTCTTTGAAGCTAACAATGGTTGGAAGGGTGTGCGTGCCTATGTGTGGAGCAAGACCGACGACCGTAAGTTTGCAGGTGCTTGGCCAGGTCAGACTATGACCTATCTGGGGGGTGGCATTTACAAATGGACATATACCGGTGAGGGCAAGATTCCGGAGGGTTCAGGTTTGATTTTCAGTGCAGGTGGCTCGCAGACTCCCGACTTTGAATGGCACAACGGTGGCTACTACACATCTGCCGGCTATCAGAAGACAATAGAAGGCGCAGGCGAGATTCCGGACGATCCCATCGTCAAGCCTGAACTTCCGGATGGAAATGAGTGGATAGCATATTTCGACAACAGCACCTCCAACTGGGGCAATGTGACCGCATGGGTGTGGGATGCTGCCGACGGCAATAAGAACTATACCGGAGGCGCATGGCCCGGGCAGAATCTTAGCATAGACCCGGAGACCGGATATTACAAGTTGAGCTGCTCCGTGACCAACGAACACCCCAACCTGAAGGTAATCTTCAGTAACAGTGGCGCGTCACAAACTTCTGACCTAAAATTTGTGCACAAAGGTGTTTACAATGCCCATGGCTACGTAACGACAAGCAGCGTGGATAACGTTACAGCAGCTGAGTCTATCAAGATAAGCGTGTCGGATGGTAAGCTCATGGTCGAGGCTGTTGATGCATGCGCCTTGACAGTGAGCCGTCTTGACGGTGTGAGTTTCCCCGTGCAGCTCCATGTGGGCTACAACACAATCGAGCTTCCCCGCGGAGTCTACGTGGTGAAAGGCAAGAAAGTGTTGCTCTAAACCGTTATAGGTATTATTACAATAAAGCCCGCAGCATCGCTGCGGGCTTTATTTGTAATATTAAAGAGTATGTTATTCAGAAAATAAGCAGTGTGTAGCTTATTACTTCAGGTCGATGTTGATCTTGGCGGCAGCTGCGTCCACCTTGTCGCAAGCCTCCTGCACTGTGTCGGCGGTTGCGAGCATCACACCCATGCGGCGGTGTCCCTTGACTTCCGGCTTGCCGAATATGCGCATGTCGGTACCCGGCACTGAGAGAGCCTCCTCCATGCCGCTGAAAGCGATGTCGGTGGAGTCGCCCCAGGCGAGAAGCGCACGCGATGCCGACGGGCCGTAAAACTTTATTTCGGGGATAGGCAGGCCGAGCAACGCGCGCACGTGGAGTGCGAATTCAGAGAGATGCTGCGAGATGAGCGTCACCATGCCTGTGTCGTGCGGACGGGGTGAAAGTTCGGAGAAAATCACCTGATCGCCCTTGACGAAGAACTCCACACCGAAGATGCCGTAGCCTCCGAGAGCTCCTGTGACCTTCTTGGCTATTTCCTGAGCCTGGGCGATGGCAGATGCGCTCATGGGCTGGGGCTGCCAACTGCGGCGGTAGTCGCCGCTCTCCTGATAGTGGCCGATGGGTTCGCAGAACGAGGTGCCACCGATATGACGCACGGTGAGCAGGGTGATTTCATAGTCGAAATCCACGAAGCCCTCCACGATTACGGCGCCCTTGCCGGCACGTCCGCCCTCCTGGGCCTCGCGCCATGCGGTGTCGATCTGGTCGGGGGTCTTCACAGTGCTCTGGCCATGACCCGATGAACTCATCACCGGCTTCACCACGCAGGGAAGACCGATCTCCTCGATGGCCTTCTTGTACTCCTCCTCAGTGTCGGCGAAGCGGAAGGGAGAAGTGGGCACCTTAAGCTCGTTGGCAGCAAGATTACGGATCTCGCGGCGGTTCATGGTGATGAAAGTGGCACGGGCTGTAGGCACTACATTCCAGCCCTCCTGCTCCAAGGCGATGAGGGTGGGGGTGGCAATAGCCTCAATCTCGGGAATTATATAGTCAGGTTTCTCCTCCTCTACGATTTTGCGGAGGGCGTCACCATCGAGCATCGACACAACGATGCTGCGGTTGGCCACTTGCATGGCAGGGGCGTTGGGATACTTGTCGAGGGCCACCACCTCAACGCCATAGCGCTGAAGCTCGATGACCACTTCCTTGCCGAGTTCGCCGCTGCCGAGTAGCAGGGCTTTCTTGCCTCGGGCTGTGAATGGGGTTCCGATTGTGAGCATATTTTTCAGTTGTTTAGTAGGGCCTTAAAGGTCTTTAGGGTCTTTAGGGACTTTAGGGTCTTTAAGGCCCGGCTATTTTTAATTCTTAATTCAGTAGCTTTCTTCCGTGGAGGGGAAAGAGCCTGATTTTACATCTTCTACATAGTGGCCTATGGCATCGTGCATGATAGTAGCGAGGTCTGCATATCGGCGCAGGAATCTCGGTGAGAAGCCCTGGTTTATGCCGAGCATATCGTGCATCACGAGCACTTGACCATCCACGCCGCCTCCTGCTCCAATGCCGATCACCGGGATTGTGACCTGTTCGGCCACTTTGCGGGCCAGATCTGCCGGGATTTTCTCGAGCACTATGGCGAAGCAGCCTATCTCCTCGAGCATGATTGCATCGGAAATCAGTTTAGCAGCCTCTGCCTCTTCGCGTGCGCGAACATTATATGTGCCGAACTTGTTGATGCTTTGGGGGGTGAGGCCGAGGTGCCCCATCACAGGTATGCCTGCGCAAAGTATGCGTTCGATTGATTCCCTAATCTCTGAGCCTCCCTCCATCTTCACTGCTTCGGCATGGCTCTCCTTCATGATGCGGACTGCAGAAGCCAAAGCCTCTTTGGAATTGCCCTGATAAGAGCCGAAAGGGAGGTCAACTACAACGAGGGCTCGTTCGGTGCCCTTCATCACCGACTTGGCATGATAGATCATCTGGTCGAGGGTGATAGGAAGGGTAGTGACATTTCCGGCCATCACATTGGAGGCGGAGTCGCCCACAAGAATCACATCGATGCCGGCTCCATCTACGATCTTGGCCGAAGAATAGTCATAAGCGGTGAGCATGGAGATTTTTTCGCCACGCTGCTTCATCTCCACAAGGCGACGCGTAGTGACCTTGCGCTTGTTGTCAATAGTATTGGTAGACATTTTTAATATTTTATAATCAGCAATATCCGAGCATCCAGAAGTGATTACTAAAGAATGTCGGAGTGCAAAATTACAAATTTTTTTGCGATTGACCGTTGTGCTGTCAAAATAAAATGCTAATTTTGTAGCTGAAAACAAGATAAACGTACTCTAAGATGAATGTAAAGGATACATATGCAAAGGCAGTTGTCATGTCCGGTCAGGATATGATGATGGTCATGTGTATGTGCATGCGCAGCCGCGAGCCGGGTGTGTCGCCTTTGTCATGACATTTTGTGATAAAATCAAGATAAAGCAAGACCCGGCGCCGCAAACGCCGGGTCTTGCTTTTTAGACTATGGCTAATTAGGTCTAATAGGTCTAATAAGTCTAATAAGTCTAATATTCGTCTGAAATTAAAATGCTGAAAACTAAAAACTGAAAACTAAAAACTAAAAACTGAAAACTAAAAACTAAAGCTGAAAACTATGGATGTTAAGAAACTAAAATTCGCCACACGTCAGATTCATGCAGGCCTTGACCATAATCCGGCTACCGGTTCGCGCGGTGTAGCTATTTATCCCACAGCTGCTTACCGTTTTAACGACTGCGAGCATGCTGCCAATCTCTTTAAGCTAAGCGAGTCGGGAAATATCTACACACGTCTTCAGAATCCCACCACCTCAGCCTATGAGGAACGAATATCCGCACTCTATGGTGGTGTGGGTGCACTCGGAGTCGCCTCCGGCATGTCGGCTATTCTTATTGCCATCACCTCGTTGGCACAGGCCGGCGACAACATAGTTGCCTCTCCTTATCTATATGGTGGCACTTACAACCTGTTTCGCATAAGTCTGCGCAAACTCGGCATAGAGGTCCGTATACCGGCAAGCGAAAGCCCGGATGATTTCGCCTCACAGATTGATGACCGCACACGCGCACTCTTCGTTGAGTCGATGGGTAACCCCACATGTGCCGTGCCGGATCTCGAAGGCATTGCCAAAGTGGCGCACGATGCCGGTGTGCCGTTGATTGTCGACAATACCTTCGGGGCAGCAGGCTATCTCTGTAACCCATTCGACTGGGGTGCCGATATAGTGGTCGATTCCGCCACCAAATGGATTAACGGTCATGGCACCGCGATGGGCGGAGTTATAGTGGACGGTGGCTCGTTTGACTGGGGCAACGGCAAATTCCCGGAGATTGACGGTCCTTCCGAAGGGTATCATGGCCTGAACCTGTGGGAGGCTTTCGGGCGTGCAGCATTTGTTGCCAAATGTCGTGTTGACGGTCTCCGTGATTTCGGCCCGTGTCCGTCAGCTTTCGACAGTTACCTCATGATGATAGGCCTCGAGACGCTTTCGCTCCGGGTGCGCCACCAAGTGGAGTCGACCCGCAAGCTTGCCGAATATCTGAGGAATCATCCTAAAGTTAAGAAAGTCAGCTATGTGGGCTTCGAAGACCACCCATCATATGCCAACGCGCAGAAATATTATCGATTCGGAGCGTCGGGGGTGCTCAATGTAGAACTTACGGGAGACTTGGATTCTACAGTGAAATTTGTGGAATCGCTCGAACTCCTTGCCAATATGACGATGATCGGCGATTCCGTATCAGTGGTGACGCACCCTGCCTCTACCACCCACAAGCAATTGAGCGAGGCAGACCTCGAAGCGGCGGGAGTCACCCCGACGTTGCTCCGCATCTCGCTCGGCCTTGAGGATGTGGAAGATATAATAGCCGATTTCGAACAGGCATTTGCCAACGTGTAATCTCTCCAAATTTCTCAAAGAAATGTCCGAGATAAAGTATTATCATCACAAGGAGAGTTTCGCGCTCGAATCGGGCGCAAGGCTTGAGGGCTTAACCATAGCTTACCACACCTACGGCACGCTCAATGCAGAGCGCGACAACGTGGTGTGGGTATGCCACGCCTTGACAGCCAACAGCGACGTGACTGACTGGTGGCCGCACACTGTGGAGCAGGGGTGCTTCCTCGACCCGGGTAAATGGTTCGTGGTCTGCGCCAACATACTTGGCTCGCACTATGGCACCACAGGGCCTCTTAGTGAGAATCCTGCCACAGGCGAACCATATTATGGAGACTTCCCGAAAATTACGATCCGCGATATGGTCAATGCCCATCGCCTGCTTGCCGGCGAGCTTAGCATAGACCGAATACATGCACTTGTAGGGAGTTCGGTGGGTGGTTTCCAGGCCACCGAATGGATAGCCGGAGAGCCGCAACGGTTCGGCAAGCTGATACTGATAGCCACCGATGCCAAAGCCTCGCCTTGGGCGATAGCTGTAGATGAGACGCAACGCATGGCAATCTTCGCTGACCCAACCTATGGCGAGCGGCGACCTGACGCCGGTATGGCCGGCATGGCAGCGGCACGCGCCATAGGATTGCTGACATATCGCGGTCCTGAAGGCTATAACCTCTCGCAGCAGAACCCTGAAGGTCATGAGGGTGAACACCGGGCATGCACATATCAGAGGTATCAAGGAGAAAAACTATGCCGGCGATATAATGCCTACTCCTACGTGACGATACTCGATGCCTTCGACACGCACGATATAGGGCGTGGACGAGGAGGTGTGTCAGCAGCGTTGGGACGCATTGCATGCCCTACTATGGTGATAGGTTTAAGCACCGACATCATCTTTACGCCGGCAGAAATGAAAGTATTGGCGGCGGCAATACCGGGAGCCGTTTACCATGAGATAACATCGCCATTCGGTCACGACGGCTTCTTGGTGGAACATGGCCAGCTGAACGACATCCTGACCCCCTTCATCAATTAAAAACATGAAAGCAATGGAACAGATAAACATAGGGCTCTTCGGCTTCGGCACAGTGGGGCAAGGAGTGTATAAGGTGATTGACAATGCAAAGAACGCACATGCTGTGATAAGCAGGATAGCGGTGCGTAATCTTGCGAAGACGCGCGATACGGCGGCACCGCAAGAACTATTCACCGACAAGGCAACCGACATACTCGACAATCCTGAAATCAACCTCATAGTAGAGGTGATAGATGACCCCGAAGCGAGCTATGAGATAGTCAAGCAGGCGTTGCGTAAAGGCATACCGGTGGTGTCGGGCAACAAGGCCATGATAGCCCGGCATTTGCCTGAACTCATAGAACTTCAGCGGCAGTATGACACGGCCCTGCTTTACGATGCGTCGTCGTGCGGCTCGATACCTGTGATACGCAACCTTGAGGAATACTACGACAATGACCTTCTTCTCGAAGTGAAAGGTATATTGAACGGATCAAGCAACTACATACTGTCGCGGGTGTTCGACCATAACCAGCCTTATGCCGAGGCTCTTCGCAAGGCTCAGGAACTTGGCTTTGCAGAGAGCGACCCATCGTTTGATATAGAAGGCTACGACTCACTGTTCAAGCTCATCATAATCACGGTGCACGCGCTTGGTGTCTATGTGGCGCCGTCAGATGTATTCACATACGGCATATCCACAATCCACGAATCAGATATCAGATATGCAAGAGAGAAAGGTGTGAAAATAAAGCTCGTGGCTCAGGTGGTGAAAGTCAGCGACGAGAAATTCACCATGTTTCTCATGCCCGAGTTTGTGCCGCCGTCGCGTTATATTTACAGTGTCGACGACGAGTATAACGGTGTGGTGATACGCGGCGAATGTTATGACCGGCAGTTTATGTTTGGCAAAGGGGCGGGAAGCCTTCCCACCGCCTCCTCGATACTCTCCGACATCATGGCCCGCCGTCACGACTATCGCTATGAATACAAGAAGATGAGGTATGTGGACCGTCCGGAATACAGCACCGATGTGCCGGTGCGCGTCTATGTGCGCTATTGCGAGACAGACATACCCGGCATACTCCCCTTTGCCGAAATAAGGGAGCAATATTTGTCGGCAGAGAGCAACTACGTGATAGGTGATATAAAGCTGTGCGACCTGAAGAGGCATCGGGATTTGCTTTCGGCTCCCGACGTGTTCATAGCGAGTTTGCCCACATTTTTTGTGGAGCGCGACAATCAGTGACAATGGAGTGCGCATCGCCGGCCGGCGGCGCAAAACATCGTAAAAATAGCGTATATATGGGAGGTTCTATAAATTGGTAAAATGAATTCGCATCGTTTTATTGCCATTTTGCCGAGATATAGCCTCAACCTCTTGAACCATAGGAGTTACTATGCTCCTGCGAGTTCGAGTCAATCTC
>CAJUIJ010000093.1 GCA_910586175.1 uncultured Muribaculaceae bacterium
GCAAAAAGCAAGGCAAAAACCAAAGCAAATGGGTGTTCCGTTTGTCGCGGCTGTGCCGCGACCTGGCCATGGTCAAAAAGGAACTTTTTTAGTCAAAAAGAAACTTCTTAATATTTTTAAACTTTTACCCGACTATTTTTGTATTTATAAAGAGGAATATAAGATAAGCAAGCTAACAATCAAACCTGCAAAATCCTCTTCCTCAATAACAATGTATTACCCATATTGCAGTCCATATGAAGATTGTCACACAAATCGCATTGCTTGGCTGCGCCATAGCGACCATTATATCAGCCCCGCAAGCCGGAGCTCAGAGTTATTCCCTTGACTCGTGTCGCAACATGGCGCTTCGCGCCAATAAGGGCCTGAGGGCAGCCGACGAGGCTGTCAAGGGTGCCGAGTACACCAAGAAGGCAGCCTTCGCCGGCTACCTCCCGGCCATCGACGCCTCCGCCACATACGTCTACAACCAGCACAAGATTTCGCTGCTTAAGGAGAATGCCAAGCTACCCACCATGGCCTTCAACCCGGCCACCGGCAAGTATGAATACGACCTTGTAACCGGGCCTGACGGCATACCCGTGAAAGACCCCGCTACAGGCAGCTACATTCCGAAGACCATAGCCGAGATTCCGAAGGAGGCGATGACTTTCGACACCCGCAATGTCTTTGCCGGTGCCGTAACGCTCACTCAGCCCATATTCATGGGTGGACAAATCAAAGCCCTTAATGACATAGCGGAAGCTTCAGGCGAATTTCTCAAGGCTTCCCGCTCAAGCATGGAGCAGGATGTCATCTATAACGTGGATGAAAGCTACTGGCTGGTGGTATCGCTATGCGCAAAGCAGAAACTCGCACAAAGCTTCGTCAACCTCGTAGACTCGCTTCACTATAATGTGCAGGCCATGTATGACGAGGGAGTGGCTACAAAGTCCGACCTCCTTACAGTAGACGTGCGCCTCAACGAGGCAAAGATGATGCTGACCAAGGTAGACAACGGCCTCTCGTTATCAAGGATGGCCCTCGCCCAAGCCTGCGGCCTCCCCATTCACACGCAGATGACCCTCGCTGACGAAGAGGCCCTTGGCATAGGCAACGAAATGCCCGATTATGCCTACAATATAGAGGATGTATATGCCCGGCGCAAGGACCTTGAGGCAGTGCGCAAGGGCATAAAGGTGCTCCAAGGGCAAGAGAAACTCGCACTCGGCGACATGCTACCCAAGATCGGACTCGTCGGAGCTTACACGTTCTCGACACCCAACCTCATCAACGGTTTCGACAAGCATGTGAAAGGAGGCTTCAGCATAGGCGCATCTGTAGTGATACCGATATGGCACTGGGGCGGCAACTACAACAAGTATCGAGCAGCCAAGTCGGCCACCAATGCCCAGCGCATCATGCTCGACGACCTTGAGGAGAAAGTAGAACTTCAGGTCAACCAGGCCAAATTCAAATTTGCCGAGGCTTTCAAGACTTACGACACAGCGACCTCCAATATGGCAAGCGCCACCGAAAACCTCCGCTGTGCCGAAGATGGCTACAAGGAGGGGGTATTGACCACCAACGACGTGATAGCAGCCCAGACAGGATGGCTCCAAGCCAACTCCGACATTATAGATGCAGAGATAGGGATTCAGCTATGCCGCACCTACCTCTCAAAAGTCTTAGGCTCCCTGATGGTAAATGAATAATGAAAAATGAATAATGAATAACTAACCCAAGCCGTAAGCTTTTATCCGCAAAGCGCAAAGCGAGTAAATCATTAACCCAAGCCGTCAGCTTTTATCCGCAAAGCGCAAAGCGAGTAAATCATTGACCCAAGCCGTAAGCTTTTATCCGCAACGCGCAACGCGAGTAAATTATTAACCCAAGCCGTAAGCTTTTATCCGCAACGCGCAACGCGAGTAAATTATTAACCCAAGCCGTCAGATTTTGTTCTGTGATCGCGCGAAGCGCGTAAAAACCAAGAAGCAAATAAAACCCCAAAAATATGGCCACACAAGATACCAACCAAGCTCCCTATGGAGCACAAGACCCCGAGGAGGTAACCAAAAGAGACAAGGCTCTGATCCTCACAATCGTAGTAATCCTGCTCGTGATAGCGGCAGCCGCCGTATGCGGCTTCCTCTTTATCAAGCCTCAGCCCGACACTGTGCAGGGGCAAGGCGACGCCACAGAAATCCGAATCTCTGGCAAGATGCCGGGGCGTGTGCGCGACATATATGTAGAGGAGGGCCAGCACGTCAAGGCCGGCGACACGCTCGTGCACATCGTCAGCACCCTCGTCGATGCCCAGTATGACCAGGCTGAAGCCATGGAAGAAGCGGCAAAGGCTGCCGAGGCCAAGGTCGACGCCGGTGCCCGAATTCAGGTAATCCAGGCCGCAGAGGATATATGGCACCAGGCCCAGGCAGCATCCGACATTACCGAGAAAACATACCGCCGCATGGAGTCTCTCTTCGCCAAGGGTGTGATAAGCGCCCAGAAACGCGACGAGGCAAAGGCTGCCTACGAAGGTGCGAAGGCCGGTGAAGCAGCGGCACGAAGCAGCTATGAGCTTGCCAAGGCCGGCGCACAGCGCGAGGACAAACAAGCCTCCTCTGCAATGGTCAGGGTGGCCCGCGCAGGTGTCAGCAAGGCTAACGCCCTGCTTGAAGACCAATATCTGATCGCCCCATACGATGGCGTCATCACAGTGATTTACCCCAACACCAGCGAGCTTATCGCCACCGGTGCCCCGGTGATGACTCTCCAGAAGGATGACCACTGGGCAGTCTTCAATGTGCGCGAGACTCTCCTCAAGGATATCAAGCTCGGCTCCGAATTGAAGGTATACATCCCGGCTCTCGACAAGGACACCGTGATGAAGGTATTCTATATCAAGGATCTCGGCACCTACGCCAACTGGCAGGCCACCAAGGCCACAGGCGACTACGATGCGCGCACATTCCAAGTGAAATGCCGCCCCGCCAATCCGATAGCCGACTTCCGCCCGGGCATGTCAGTTGTCTACAAAGGAGTAAAATGATAATTAATAATTAATGATGAATAATGAATAATTATTTGACTCGCAAGTTCTGCAAAAGTCATATATCGTGACTTCGCAATAATTATTCATTATTCATTATTAATTAACCAATTAAAAAGATGAGTGATTACAAAATAAAATCGGGAGCATGGGCCATAATGGTAAGGTCGCTGGTCCAGATAGTGCGCCGTCCTCTCATGTGGGTGGCCATGATCGGGCTGCCGGTTTTCCTGATTCTCTTCGTCACCTCGATGCTTGAGACAGGGCTTCCAACCAAAATCCCGGCAGCCATTGTAGACCGCGACGGCACTTCTCTGTCGCGCAGCGTCACACAGTCGCTCGGCTCCATGCAGATGGTAGACCTCAAGCTCCAGGCCAATTCTTTCTCTGAAGCCAAGCACGCCATGCAGGAGGGCAAGATATACGGATACTTCCTCATCCCCGAAAATTTCGAGTCTGACCTGCTTGCAGGCCGTAGCCCTGAGATTTCGTTCTATACCAATATGGTATATTACGTGCCCGGCACACTGCTGTTCAAGACGTTCAAGTCAACAGCAGTTTACACCAAGGCCGGTGTGGCGGCCGACGTGGCAAATGCCCTCGGGCAAAATCCTGCGCAGCTCGCTCCGCTCATGCAGCCCGTCAACATCGTGTCGCGCCCCATCGGCAACCCGCTGTTAAATTATGGCATATACCTCGGCAACTCGTTCGTGCCATGCTGCATGCAGCTCATGATTATGCTCACGGTCTGCTTTGCGCTCGGACAAGAGATAAAATACCACACTTCGGTGCGCCTCATGCGCATGGCCAGAGGTTCCATATTCCGGGCCGTATACGCCAAGCTCCTCCCACAGACTATCATTTGGTGGGTAATCATTATGTTCATGACGGCGTGGCTCTTCAAGTTTTGCGGATATACAATGTCCGGTTCATGGGGATGGCTGATTCTCTCCGAGCTTCTCTTTGTGCTCGCCTCGCAGGGCTTCGCGCTCTTCGTGTTCTGCGTCATTCCTAACCTGCGCTTCTCTCTATCAATCTGCGCGTTGACCGGCATCCTCAGCTTCTCTATCGCGGCATTCTCTTTTCCGGAGGAGAGCATGTATCCGGCCATGAGCATCTTCAGCTATCTCATGCCGATTCGCTATAATTTTCTTATATACAGCGACATCGCACTTAACGGTCGCGACATTTTCTTCTCGCGCATGTGGTTTGTGGCCTATATCGCTTATATCATCGCTCCGCTCACCATGCTCTGGAAGCTCAAGCGCAACATGCTGCACCCCGTGTACATCCCTTGATGTCTCGATGGCGCATGTATAAATTTTAAGTACCCGCTCAGATTAAAAGCATATTATAATGTGAGTATATGGATGGTTGATTTTTCGCCCGATTGGAAGGCGCACAGTAACCACTCTGTAACTGAGAAGCGGGTGGAAAAGCAGCCATTCATATGCCCGCAGGATGGTATGCTTTTAATCTGAGCGGGTACTTATGCTTATGAAAAAGTTTAAATCTTTCATACTCGGGCTGGTCAATGTGTATTGCCGGGAGTTCAAGCTGGTGACCCACGACATAGGCATCATGCTCTTCCTGCTCTTCCTGCCGCTCGCTTATCCTATCATATATTCGCTTATATATAACCCTGAGCTGGTCAAGAATGTGCCTCTCGTGGTGGTCGACAATGACCGCACACCCCTAAGCCGCGAGCTGGTGCGCAACATCGATGCGTGCGATGAAGCCCGTGTGCTCGGCTATGCCGCTGACCTCCCCGAGGCAAAGAAAGCTATGGACTCTCACAAGGCTTTCGCCATACTTGAGATTCCGGACGGCTTCGCCAAGAAAATCGGACGCTCGGAGCAGGGAAATGCCGTGCTATACAGCGACATGACACTCCTGCTGCGCTTCCGCGGCTTCCTTATGGCCACCACCAATGTCATGATGGAGATGGGAAGTGAACTTATGACCAAGGATATCAATCTTGTGGCCCCGCTCGCCGAGACTATCGCCGTAGAAGACCCATTGCCCATGAACTACATTCCGATGGGCAACATACGCAGTGGCTTCGACTCGTTCATTATGCCCGGCGTGCTTATACTCATCCTGCACCAGTGCATCGTTCTCGCCATCGGTATGGCCGGCGGCGCAAGGCGCGAGAGCCGCTACCTCGTGGGCTACAACCCGCACAACAATATGAAGTCGGTGGCCGGCACAATGCTGGGCCAGATATTATGCTACATCACGATTCTCGTGATTCCTATGATTTTCTTGATCCATTACGTGCCGCTGATGTTCAGATTCCCTATGGCCGGGTCTTTAGCAGAAGAGATGGTATACCTGCTCCCCATGGTGCTCGGAGCTTTCGGCATAGGATATGTATTCCAAGCCTTTGTAACGGAGCGTGAGTCAGTCTTTGTGAGTTGGGTGGTCACTTCAGTGATGTTCCTGCTCCTATCCGGCCTTATCTGGCCCCACTACGACATGATAGGCATATGGCGTTACCTCGCCGATGCTCTCCCCTCCACGTGGGGCGTAACCGGGTTCATCAAGATTGCATCAAATGGAGCAACCATTTCTCAGATATCCGGAGAATTCGAATCTTTATGGATTGTATCGCTCGTCTGGCTATTGCTCGGATACCTCACCCAGCGTTTCGTGGTGTATCCATCTATCTACGGGCGCAAGTCTGATGCTAAGAAACGGGCCACGGTGGCCGAAATCTGACGGTGGTCTTCAAGTTCCTCCCCGCTAAACCGTATGGCGGCTTGCGAATAATATTGTTCGCGGGCCGCCAATCCTTTTTCCACGGCCTCGCGCATCTCCGATTTGCTCTTGCCGGCCATCAGCGGCCGGCGTGAGTTGTTGACCAGCAAACGGGTCACTGTCCTCTCTACGGTTGCCTCAAGCCATACGGTCAGGCCTCGCCCGTTCATATATTCCATATTGCCCATGAAGCATGGTGTGCCTCCACCGCAGGCCACCACCACATTCTCAAACTCCCCTACCTCCCGGAGCATCGCCGATTCCATGCGCCTGAACTCCCCCTCTCCCTTTTCCGCAAATATACGGGTGATAGGCATGCGGAAACGTTGCTCTATATAAAAATCAAGGTCAATGAAGTCCCACCCCTTAGCCTTTGCCAACGCTTTGCCAAACGTGGTCTTGCCACACGCCATATAGCCGATAATAAAAATCGGCGCGACCTCTTCTTTTATCATAAATTTCTAAATATTGTCCACGATATCAGCGAAATGCACACAATCGCTATGACCGGCAGCGAATTGACCGCAGCATACAGGCGGGGATAACGGCTGCGCCACATCGCCGCAAAGCCCATAAGCAACAGCAGCGGCGTGACGCAGAGCAGATAGGCATTAGCTTGCCATGCGCCATATAAATCGCCATGAAGCAGCGAGTGAAGCAGCCGTTGGCTCCCGCACCCCGGGCAATCATAACCTGTCACCAATCTGAACACACACTTGGGAGCAAGCCGCGACGTGGCCGGATTGAACAGATAATAAACCACAGCCACTAAAGCAACTGCCCCGATTACAGCACCGGCTTTCCGCCCCATCACATCTCCAGCAACGAGCCGCTAAGCAGCGACAATGGCATATAGAGGATATTGAAGGCAACGCCCAATGCGATGGCGAGGATAATCCACAGTTCCGCACGCTCCGATGCTTTCTTCGACCCTTCAAAGTCGCGGGCGTAATATTTCGTGCTGACCTGTGCGGCAAAGAAGATAGCCACCACGCCGAGCGGCAGGCAGCAACACACCGTGGAGATCACTGCCCATACCATATATGTGGGGGGCATTGGCTCACGAAATTCCGGCTGCACCGGTGGCAACTGCTCATCCGGTGGCATGACATACATCGGAGCGGACTTGCCAATCGGAGCGGGTTCGGGCATCGGTGAGGAGTCAGGCACAGGAGCGGAGTCGGGCTGTGGAGCCTCATTCTCTTCCATTATTTTACGCTCGTCATACTCAATGCCAAACGTATCCGCCCATTTCTTCTCGGTGTTTATCTCGGTGCGTATCTCTTCAGGTATAGCAGGAGGCTCTTGCCGCACCTCCATGTTAACTTCATGACCAAGATCAGCATTCAAGCCCGCATTATCTTCATGACCAAGATTATCACCGTCAGGCTTTATGGTCTTATTTTGTTCGTCCATATTATTCATTATTAATTTTTAATTATTAACTGATATGCATCAAGTTTGGTTTGACTTGCAAAGCCAAGTCAAACTAAACTTGCTGCATATCCACGAGGTGCTTGTATATGCCGTTTCCGGCAAGCAATTCCTCGTGGGTGCCCATCTCCGCGATGACACCCTCATGCAGCACACATATCTTATCAGCATTCACGATTGTAGAGAGCCTGTGAGCAATCACTATCGTGGTGCGGTCTTTCATAAGCTTCTCCAAAGCCTCCTGCACCAAGCGTTCGCTCTCGGTGTCGAGCGCGGAGGTGGCCTCATCGAGTATCAGGATCGCGGGATTCTTAAGTATGGCACGTGCTATGCTGATGCGCTGACGCTGCCCGCCCGAAAGACGGCAGCCACGGTCGCCTATCACGGTGTCGTAACCGGCCTCGGTCTGCATAATGAAGTCATGGGCATTAGCTACACGTGCAGCCTGCTCCACGGCCTCGGGCGTGGCGTTGTCCACGCCAAACGCGATGTTATTGAATATCGTGTCGTTGAAGAGGATCGCCTCCTGGTTCACGTTGCCCATCAGCGACCGCAGGTCTTTCACCCGATAATCCTTCACATTGACTTCATCAATAAGAATCTCTCCGCGCTCAACATCCCAGAACCTCGGTATCAGATCAACGAGCGTGGACTTGCCCGATCCTGACTGGCCCACCACGGCAACCGTCTCGCCCGGCTTCACCTCCAAGTTGATATGCCGCAACACATCATGCTCCGCGTTATAACCGAAGCTCACGTCGCGGAAGCTCACACCGCACTGCTCGCCACGGCGGGTGCTTCCTAACTCCACCGGACGCTCCGGGTCTGTAATCGGATTCACGGCATTCAATATCTTGTCTATGCGCTCCTTGGCAGCCATACCCTTGCGGATGGTATAGGATGTCTTCGACAAATCTTTGGCGGGGTTGATGAGACTATAAAACATCACCATGTAGTAGATGAATGTCGGACCGTCTATATCACTGTGATTGGCCACAATAAGGCTCCCACCGAACCATAGGATTATCGCTATGGCCGTGGTGCCCAGGAATTCGCTCATGGGGTGAGCCAATGCCGTGCGCCGGTTCACACTGTTGTTGATGCGGAAGAAATCCTGCGTCTGCCGAGCAAAGCGACGCTCCATCATCTTCTCTGCGTTGAATGCCTTTATTACCCTCAGACCTCCGATGGTCTCCTCTGCGTTAGAGAGAATATCTCCCCATTTGTTTTGCGAGGCCAATGATTTGGCTTTCAATTTTTTGCCCACGCGCCCCATCACCAAGCCCACGAACGGGAGCATCAGAAACACGAATATGGTCAGCTTCCAGCTCACCATTATCATCATGCCCAGACAGGCGATGATCATAATAGGATATTTGATAAGCGAGAACAAGCTCGCCATCACGGAGTTCTGCACCTCCTGCACATCGCCCGAGAGACGCGCCATGATATCTCCCTTGCGCTCGGCCGTGAAGAAACCTATCGGCAAGGAAACTATCTTGTCGTACATCTCACGCCTTATGTCGCGCACCACGCCGTTCTGCATCGGTATCGTGAAATATTCGCTAAGGTAGGCTGTCATAACCTTCAGCAAGCAGGTCACCACCAACGTCAGTCCCAAGAAGGCGAGCGTGAACGAAGCTCCACGCACCTTTATCATCTGGGCCATAAAGTAGTAGAAGTTGTTGATGACTACATCTTTGAGGCTTCCGCTACCCCACTCCATAAACGAATACTCACTCGAATCCATACCGAAGAGCATCTGTAGGATAGGGATTATGAACGCAAAGCTGAAAAGTGTGAATAGCGCGGTGAGCAAGTTAAACACCACGCTGAGTATTATGTCGCGTTTGTAGGGCGCAGCATATCGACGAAGGAAAAAGAAGAGTTCTTTCATGCTGCAAATTTAATCAAACTTACCGACATTGGCAATCTGCATTTGCTCATCACACTTTTTTTCAGTAATTTTGACGCATAATTGTAAAGATAAGTAATGAGTCATTTTAAATATAAATTTGATTTGTGCTTATTTTTGTCAGATTGGAAATTCGGAAGAAGGCGCATA
>CAJUIJ010000094.1 GCA_910586175.1 uncultured Muribaculaceae bacterium
GGCATATGTTAGTTCTGTCTTTAAAATAGAGACATGGGCGCTTTGCGCCACATATCCGGCTTTGCCGGGACATATTTCCTTTTGTTCCTTTGTTTCCTTGTGAGATAATTTGGCATGAGGAATCCGAGAAAGTTAAGGAAATAAGGGTAATATATATCATCTTGTTGTCTCATTGTGATAATACATGGATTTAGATTCGTTCGGTTATAGTAAGGCAGAAGTCGGGAAGATTGAGGTATCACCGGATATTGAGGAGAGGGATGGGATATCTGTTTCAGAAGAGTCCGGGGAGCTTGATCTGAAGGAGGGGTATATGAAGGATGCGCCTACTGTAGAGACTGTGCATGTGTTCATTATATCGGGCGGTGAAGATAAGGAGAGAGATTATTTCAGACTTTTGTGTAATGCTAAGTCTCCAAGGCTTAAGGTTATATTTATAAGCAAAAAGCATCAGGGGCTTACACCAACTCAGATGAAACAGGAGGCTGAAGAGGGGATTGAGGAGGAATGCTTCTGTGATATGGACAATCAGTTGTCTCGATATTTTGATGGTGATAAAATCTTCATGGTCACAGATGTGGACCATTACAGGAGGGAGTTGCTTGAGCAGATGGCTGAGATTAATCCGGCATATCAATGGATTATAAGTAATCCATGCTTTGAGATATGGCTTTTTTATCATTATTTCGAAAATCCGGGTATCTTGCGGCCAGATTGGCCTGATGAAGACAGGATAAAGTCACAGCATCTTAAGAGCAAGTTGAATGAGCTTCGTAAGTCTGATGGTGGAGTTAATGCCGAGGCTGCTTATGGGCTTATGGATAGGGCTATAGTGAATTCAAAAAAGAACTATGGAGAGGATTCTGAGGGTATTCCTGAGGATTTTGCAACGCAGATGCATATTATAGGGGAAATGCTTATGGGGATTTTGAGAGATGATTTTGAGGGAATGCTTGTGGGACGTGCTGCCCGGGCACGTAAGTTTTTGGGTTTAAAGGAACGTGAGGAGTTAGGATAGGGAATGCAGAACGACTGCGTGCCATATAATTGGGTATTTGTTGACTCCTGATGTGTAATATAATAACGACCGTTTAATCTGAACATCCTAATAAAGTTTTATCCGATGAAAAAAACTTTAATTATAATATCTGCATTGATTGCTTTGATTATTGGCGGTGCTTTCATTTATCGAATATCTCAACCTCGAAAGTTGGTTCATATTTCGATTGATGACTCAATATGTCTTAACGAAATAGATAATCTTAACTCTCCTTTTGATCATCACATTTTAAAGAAATTAAAGTTGTTTCACCGACTATATGGCGCTAAGTTCTCGCTTTATAGTTTTAAGCCTGATAGTATGACAAATAATGTTCAGATTAAACGGTCAGTTGATATACGTAATAGAGCTTTTTCAGAAGCGAGTGATTGGCTTAAATTGGGATATCACGGACTGTCTCAAATGGATTTTGATTCATTGACCGCCCGTAATGATTATTTGGACAATGCTGCTTCTGCAACAGATTTCTATAAAACTTTAGGAGGACAGAGGTTTTTGACTTCAACTGTCCGGCTTGATCGCTTTTATGGAGACAGTGCGGTCTTGTCAAAGGCAAATCAATTAGGAATCAAAACATTTTTATGTGCTGATAGCCCTAAACGCAATAGTTATGTATTCACTTCCAGGCAGACTGACAGCTTGGATAACGATAACATATTGCATAATAAGTATGGAAAATTCCTGCGCACGGATTTAAGATTAGAAAAATCTAAAATCAAGGAATGTATTTCCCGAGAACATTTAAATGACTCCATTTTTGTGGTGTTTACCCATGAATGGACATTCCATCAAGTGGAGCTGAAAATGCATATTCTAATGATGATGCTTTGGCTTCACAATTATGAATTTGTAACTGAATTATAATACAATTATACATGGATAAATTAAAGAGGTTTATTGATTGTCTCGTACCTATTGAGGGTTGCACTTTAAGATGTCATTATTGTTATATAACATGCCATCGTAAGTTCAATAACGATAGGGCTACTTTTAAGTATACCCCTGAAGAGATAAAAAGGGCATTTACTAAAGAGCGTTTGGGAGGAACGTGTTTAATAAACCTTTGTGGGGGTGGAGAAACCTTACTGCCTGAAGTAATGTTGCAATACATTAAAGTGTTGTTAGAAAACGGTCATTATATAATGGTTGTTACTAATGCTACATTGACTTCAAGGTTTGAGGAGATATCGAAATGGCCGAAAGAATTATTGGAAAGACTTTTCTTTAAATTCTCTTATCATTATCTTGAGTTCAAGCAAAAAGGAATGCTTGAAAGGTTCTTTTCCAATGTTAAGTTGATGCGTGATAGGGGTGTTTCTTTCACAGTTGAAGTTACACCAAACGATGAGTTAATGCCATATGTAGATGAGTGTATAGATTATTGTGTGAAAGAAGTTGGTGCAAAACCACATTGTACGATAGCTCGAGATGAGAGCAACCCCCAAGTGCTTCCTATTCTTACCAAACTCTCTAAAGAGGAATATTATAATTTCTGGAGTAGTAAATTTGAGTCTCCATTATTTGAATTCAAATGGAAGATATTTGAAGTGCCTCGTAAAGAGTTTTGCTATGCTGGTAATTGGTCAGGCTTCTTTTTCTTGGGAACAGGACAGCTGTCACAATGCAATGTGAGTCAAGTAAGTTATGACATAGTAAGGAATCCGTATGAACCTATTAAATTTACCACTATAGGAATTTGTCAGGAACGACATTGTTATAATGGGCATGCATGGCTTGCTCTTGGCGATATTCCTGATATGGAGACTCCGACATATGCAGAATTACGCAATCGTATATGTTCAGACGGTTCAGAATGGCTTCAACCCAAATTCAAGGCATTTATTTCTCAGAAATTAAGAGATGAAAATGAGCAGTTTAATGCTATTAAGAAACTATGTGTAACAACTCGTTCGAGATGGTATACATTACGTGTAAAGGTTGGTAAGATCCGTAGGAAGATATTCGGTTAATAAGCAATTATCTTTTTGGGGACCATGAAATTTTAAAGAACACTGAACGCGCCTTTAGCGCATCTCGGTGCACGGAACTTTCGCGGCATGTAAGCGGAAGACTGACGATTGGTTTACCTGATTGTCAGTCGTGCTTTCTTTTCGGCAAACGTCGATTTATGGAATAAGCTAACCGGATTTTCCATTTCGTCAGCCAATCTTTGATAAATCCTATTTCTGCCGAAAGTGCATCGGTCTTAGAGTAAATACGGTTATCATATAGTTTTTGAGATAACAGGTTTTTCATTTCAGGTGTATACCATTCAGTACCATCGTTGCATTTCCGGTTTCTCAAATCTGCATATGACTTAATCTTACAACTCGGAATTGCCCCAAGTGCAATGAAATGGCTTGCGTTGGCGCAATACAGTGTGCCGCAATGGTGGCCTACGGGATTCAATTTAATCTTCCCCTTATGCTCATAAATATTTATGCCATATGTGCTGAAATAGCATGGTCTTAATAGACCTGTGCTTAAATTTAAGGAATATGTCCATTTACCTGCATAACAGAAATCATTTTTACGACTGACCCTGAAATTTTTTGATGTTAGTTCAAACAGTGGGGAGTGGAATCTTTCGGCTGATTTTATGTAGTCTGTATCCGTGTGATTTGTCATAAAGTTGTAGCTGGTGTAGTCTATGGATTCCTTACGAGTTACAACAACCTGAGGAAGGGCCTTAACCTCAGTAAGGCATTTTTCAGATATTTCATCATAATAAGGCTCATATTCGTCGCAATGTTGCATTTGTAATACAAATGAACATCCGGCATCGTGTACTTTCTTTACATTGTCAAAGAATCTGTCGAGTAGATTGTATTTTTTCATCTCGAGATAGTGTAAGGAGAAAGAAAAATTCAAATGGCAAAGCAGTGCCTTTGGCACAATTGACAGTATCTTTTCAATTGCGTTAGTCATTGTACCATTATTGGTTATGTTGACGTAGTTACCCGTCAGCAGCACTTCCTTTATAATTTCGGGAAGTTCAGGCACCGATAGTGTTTCCCCGGCACCACAAAAGGAGATATACATGATACCTCCGAATCTTTCAGGGCGCAAAGCTTCTGCTATCTCTTGAGGAGAATGATTGAATTCAGCTTTCTTCATGGTGCGGTAATCATGTTGCACCACATAGCAGTAATGGCATTTGATATTGCATATTGTAGTAGGCACGAGAACTTCAATGAAGCCATGAAGTTTGTCTTTACAATTATCGGTTTTCATCATTAATATCCAGATTAAACGGTCGTTAGATAAGGACAGTGGTAAGGGATTGAGGGACAATATTTTATTACAGTCATTAAGAGTTTGTTTAAATTCAAACACGCTCTATAAAATATGTAAGTTATGTATAAGAATAAGATAACAGAGTTGCGTAAGAAGATAGAAGATGCTTTGTTGCCGATGATTAGGGGCAAGAGGGTTGTACTTCTTGATGTTCCGTATTATACCAATATTGGGGATACCTTGATTTGGGAGGGTACGCGTCAGATGTTGAAACGTAATGGAATCAAATGCTTGTTTGAATATTCGAATGAGGATTTTGATTTTCGCAATATTCCTGATGATGTGGTGATTTTGTGTTCGGGAGGTGGAAATTTTGGTGATATCTGGCCTCAGTTCAATAAGTTCAGGAACAAGGTGTTTGAAAAATATCCTGACCATCAAATCATTATGCTTCCGCAGACAGTGTTTTTCTTTGACAAAGAAAAGATGCGGGAAGATGCAGAAATTGCGGCAAAACATAAGAAGTTAATTTTGATAGCTCGCGATAAGGTGTCGTATGATTATCTCAAAGGGTGTTATAGGAATAATATCATGATGCTTCCGGACATGGCTTTCTGCATAGATACTGATGAGTTAAAACGGAATATGGTATCATCTATTGGTAAGGATTTATTTTTCAAGCGTGTAGACGTGGAGATAAATAAGTCGTATGATTATAGCAAGTGTGTGCCAGCTGATTGTGATGTGCATGATTGGCCATCCTTGGAGTATCATTATCCTTTTTGGGAGAATAAGTGGGTGGGACGCATATTCAACAGGCTATATGGATTCAGGCATGCTGCACGAAACTGGTATGCTGTGCACCGGTATCGACCGCGTCAGGTGAGGATAGGTGTTGAGTTTCTCTCTAAATACGATAAAATATACACTACACGGCTTCATGCAGCCATATTGGCGATATTGTTGGAGAAGGAATTTATATTCTTTGACAACAATTATGGTAAGAATAGTGCGTTTTATAATACGTGGCTTGCTGATGATGAAGCGATCAAGTTTGTTAATGCAGAATAAATCGGTGAAAGTGAATGCAGTAGGTATTAATAGTTCGCAGCGTGCAGATGGGATGAGTCGTGTTAGGCTTGACTATATGGATGTTTGCAAGGGTTTTGCAATTATTTGCATTATTCTTGGGCATTGCGGATGGGATATGGTTAACAGTTTTGTGTTTACTTTCCACGTTCCATTATTCTTTATAATAAGCGGATATTTTTTCAGCACTAAGAAACCTTTGGCGCAACGGCTTGGTAAGTTGATTAAGCCGTATGTCTCGACGGTTTTGGTTTTAACATTATTGCAATTGTTTTTTACAGGGCTGTCATGCTTGAGGAGTGGATTTTCGGCTGAGAAGTTTGTTGCTGATTCATTGAAGTGGCTTTGGGCAGGGGTGTATGGCAGCGGTACGCTCTCTCCTTTGCCGGATATGGAATGGCCTATTATTGGTGCTGTTTGGTTTTTGCTTGCCCTTGGTTGGGCCACGGTGTTCATGTATATTATGGCTCGATTGAAGTGGAGTTTGGGTTGGCAATTTATGGTATCAGGTTTCTTGCTTGCTTTAGGAGCTGTTACAGCGGAGTATGTTTGGCTGCCGTTGTCAATACAGGCCGGCATGGCGAGTGTAATTTTTATGGTTGCCGGTGTGGCCTTGAGGAAGCATCCGCTGTGGGAGTATCCGAAAGCTGTGGTGATGTGTGGTATTTTGTGGGCGGTCTCTCTTTATCAGGCTTATGATAGCGGTGAATTCTTATGTCTTGTGTCTGCTAAATTACCTCATCATGTGTTTGATATATTGGGAGCTTTGGGTGGTAGTGTGTTTATCATATGGATTGCAAAGAACTTTGTAAGTGGGAAGGTCTCGAGGTTTTTCATTTTTTTTGGAGAGGCTTCGTTGGTGGTTTTATGTTTTCATCTCATAGAGTTGAACATGATATCAGGTGAGTTACAATATCAGACTTCTAAATACCTGGGGGGGTGGAAGTTATCTCTTGTGATAACAATTCTGACGTTTAAATTCGTATGGGCTACATTTTGGGTAAAGGCTCATAAGCGGTCACGCTTGCTCCAGCGGATGTTTTGAATATTTTGAGATTTGTTATGACTAAATTTCCTCTTGTTTCTTTAATTGTGCCTGTCTATAATGTCGGCGGGTATCTGAATGAGTGCTTGGAGTCCGCCATAGGGCAATCGTATCGTAATCTTGAGATTGTGGTTGTGGATGATGGCTCCACAGATGGCAGTCCGGCTATCTGTGATTCGTTTTCCGCTCGCGATACAAGAGTAAAGGTGATTCATAAGCCGAATGGTGGTCTAAGTTCGGCACGTGTTACAGGTATGAATGCTGCTACGGGCGAGTTCGTGTTTCATCTTGATGGGGATGATTCTTTGCCTGTAGATGCTATTAAGTCTTTGGTAGTAAAACAGCAGGAGGGTGATTATGACTTGGTGTTTGGAAATTTCAGAAGATGTTTTGAAGACCATAGTGAGGATGTGGTTCGTGAATGGGAGGAAGATAGAGGTGATTATATAGATCGGATTGTGACAGACTTGGGTTATCCGCATTTTGTGTGGGGCATCTTGATAAGGAAGTCAATTTATGACAATAACTATATTGCTCCTGAAATAGGGGCTAATGTGGGTGAAGATTTGCAGGTTTTGCCTAAGTTGCTGCATTATAGTGAGCGAATTGGAAAGATTGATGACGTAGTTTACAACTATACTGTTTCAAATGCTACGTCTTTGACATATGGTAAGTCATATGGGCGCCTGCTTCAGGATGTGCGGTCGGTTGATATTTTGCGTGAGTTTCTTAGAGAGAAGGGATACGAGGCAGAGTGTGAGAAGCTGAAACGTGCCCGGCACTTTATGTTGGCCTATGGGATTGTCGATCTTTTGGATAAGATTAGTGCTGATGAATTCAGCACTCTTAAAGGTTATTATGATGATTCTTCTGCGCAGGTCAATAATGTGAGGTTGGATTTAAGGTGCAGAGTAGTTTTGAGAATGCCTAATAGGCTCATGGCTTTGGGGGTTAACTATGCTTTCAGGGGTATGTCGAGAGTGAAGAGGGTATTGATGAGGAGATGATTGTCTATCCGGGAGGGTTAAGAGCCCGTCTCATAAAAATTTTACCTATAGGGGCGGCTTATTTTTGAGCTGATTCGCTTCATCACCGTCGGGAGCGGCCTTTCGGCCGTGACCAGAGGGGATGGAGTGAAGCAGCCAAAAAGAAGCCGGTCAAACACAATTTGACATACTTTCTAAAGTATCGTTAACTTGATATAGAAATCATAATAATTCGTTAACAAGCCCCGAATCATGAAATTACCACCGTACTCGCAGGCTTGGCCGTTTGAAGCACTTGGCTTACAGTTACAACCGAAAGGTTGCGCCTTTCAGCCAAGCACTTCAAACGACTCAAGCCTGCGACCCCTATAGGCAAAATTTTTATGAGACGGGCTCTAAAATGTGAAGAAATTTTGGTGGGGTTGTTTGCTTTGATTAATTTTGCATCTTGGAATAAATAATTACGCTTGTGGCTTATCTTAACATTATATATTTTTTGATTATCACTATTGTCGGGTTCAAGTTTCTGAGGTCTGACGGTAAGGTGATTAAGGGCGGTTTTAATCCTGAGGTTACTTATCATTATTCGGGAGTTGAGCTTTTCTGGTGCCTGACTTTTGCTACCGGGCTGTTGGCTTTCTCGCTTGAGGTTGGACTTAACCTTATGGCTATTAGGCTTCTTGTACTGGAGATTTTGTGTGTCATGGGGTTGACTATGGCGAAGTATAAGCCTGTATGGTCTTTGCCATTGAAGATTTATGCGGCTTATTTGCTTTGGATATTTATCGGGCTGTTTTATTCTCCATCATTGTTTATTGGGATTCGTGTGATTCTTAAATACCTGTATCCTATATTATTGTGTCTGTTTGCTTCGGCTGCGGTCAGGGATAGTGAGGTGTTTATGAAGTCCTCTTTATTGGCTCGGGTAGTTGCAGCGATATCTGTCATATTCTTTTTGTTGCCGTTTTTGAATAGATTAATACCAGGTGTTTTATGGTATGATACGGCAACTTGTATCAATTATATCTCCATGATGATTTTTTCCGGAGGTATGTTTTTCTTTTCTAATCAGAAGAAAAAGAACTTTTTATATACACTTTTATTTTTGGCTCCTTGTTTTATCAAGGTTTTCAGGACTTCCATTATGGGTTCGGGTGTTGCGATTGCTGCTTTTTGCTTGATTAAGTATAAGATTAAGGCAGTACCTTATATTGCGGCAGTCCTTTTAGTTGGGGCTGTAAGCGTGTTTTATGTTGAGCCTATCAAAGAAAAAATGTTTTATGATACTAATGTGACTTTGCAGGATTACCTTGATGGTAAGATTGATGAGGATAATTTCAATACTAATAATCGCACTTTCATGTGGGAGAAGTTGGAAAAAAGATTTTTCGTTGAATCGCAGGTCGTTGGCAGTGGCACCGGTGCTGTGCAATCTTATATGTATGCACATCCATTGGAGTTTGGTGATTATAAGGTTCCGCATTCTGACTTTGTTCAGCAGAAGTGTGATAATGGTCTTATCGGTTTGATTCTTTATGGGGCTATTATCGTTACAGCTTTCCTTGATTGTGCTGTCACTTATTGGCGAAACCGTAATGGTGTGATAAGGCTTTGTGCCATTGTGGCGGGGGCTTCTATGCTTGGGGTCTATGCTACGTTCTATTCTGACAATGTGGTGAATTATTCTATGGCCACGTTATCTATGCCTTTCGGCTTTTATGGTATGATGCTTGGTATGCGTAAGCAACAGCGGTTGAGTTATTAGATTAGTTAGACATGGGCGCTTTACGCCACATATCCGGCTTCGCCGGGACATATTTTATGTTAAGATATTTAATATGTTTGCCCTTGGGCAATATGTTAG
>CAJUIJ010000095.1 GCA_910586175.1 uncultured Muribaculaceae bacterium
GTAGAGGCGATATCGACCGGCTCTCTTGGGCTTGACTATGCCTTGGGAGTTGGGGGGCTTCCCCGCGGACGAATCACCGAGATTTTCGGTCCTGAATCGTCCGGTAAGACCACCTTGGCCATACATGTTATAGCTGAGGCTCAGAAGAAGGGTGGCATTTGTGCCATTATCGATGCCGAGCATGCTTTCGACCGCTTTTACGCGGAGAAACTTGGTGTGGATGTCAACAATCTGTGGCTTGCACAACCCGACAATGGCGAGCAGGCTCTCGAAATAGCGGAGCAACTTATCAACTCCGGTGCGATAGATGTGCTTGTGATAGACTCTGTGGCTGCCTTGACGCCCAAGGCGGAGCTTGAGGGAGAGATGGGTGACAAGAATGTGGGCTTGCATGCGCGCCTTATGTCGCAAGCTATGCGTAAGCTGACCGGCACAATATCGCGCACACGCACTTGCTGCATCTTCATCAATCAGATTCGTGAGAAAATCGGTGTCATGTTCGGTAATCCGGAGACTACCACCGGTGGTAATGCGTTGAAATTCTATGCTTCTGTGCGTATTGACATACGCCCGTCGTCATTTATCAAGGAGAATGAAGAGACCATAGGCCGACTCACCAAGGTTAAGGTCGTGAAAAACAAGGTGGCTCCGCCGTTTATGAAGGCAGAGTTTGAGATGATTTTCGGAGAGGGTATCTCAAAGGCCGGCGAGGTTATTGACTTGGCAGTGGAGCATGGTGTCGTGAAGAAAGCGGGCGCATGGTTCTCTTACAATGGCAGCAAGCTCGGACAGGGACGCGATGCAGTGAAGAAGGTTATTGCAGACAATCCTGAGCTGATGGAGGAGCTGGAGCAGAAGATAGTGGCTAAGCTCAATGAGAAGAAGGCCAAGCAGGGAGGCAAGGTGAATCCATTCTTGCCGAGCAATGGCACAACACTTAGCGACAAGGATGAGGAAGTGCGCGAAGATGATGCACTTGATGAGCTTCCTGACGCCGGTGGGGAGAGCAATGCCGACCTCTTTGGCGATGACTTTGAGATTGACATAGAGGAGTAAGCACTTTGTAGATTGGGTGCGATATATCGCGCCCTTACCGGAAATAATAAGCAAACTTGGGACGCATCGTTGATGCGTCCCAAGTTTGCTTATTTGTCCTTTGCTTGCTTTATTTCGGGGAAGAGGGATATCAGGAGGTTTCTGTCTACCGGGATTGGGGTGCCGTGGCTTATGTTTGTCGGGAAGGTGCATTGGTCGGTCACTTCCTGCCAGTGCTTGCCATGGTCGGTGGAGCGTACCGCCCCGTAGCGGCCTTCGCGGAATTTGTCGAAATAGACGTATAGTGTGTCTCCTACCCACAAGGCTGATGGACCTTCGGCAGCGTAGTCTCCGGTTATCGGTTTAGATACTCTCTTTGAAAAACCTTTGCGGAAGTTTTTAGACCTTACTATACGGATATTTTTCTGGTCGGCATTCTCGTTTTTAAGCACCATTATCAGGTCCTTTTTCACCGGGTCGCGAACTATTGCCGGGTCTATAATATTGAAATCGGGGTTGTAGTATAGGCGTGTCGGGGTGAATGTCTTGAAATCGCGGGTCGAGGTGTAGTATATGCGGTGGTTCCACTCCTTGTCACCGGGATTACAGCTGTAGAATGTGAAGCGGTCTGGAATCGTAGATGACCAGAAGATATAATATATCTTGGCCTTTTGGTCGTAATATATTTCGGGGGCCCAGACATTGAGGGTGGTAGGTTCGTAATCCATCACCGGTATTTTCTTTGGGAAAGACCAGTGCCGCAGGTCTTTGGATGATGCATAGCCCATGCTTCGGCTATGACCCATCGAGGTCCAGACGAGATGAAAAGTGCTGTCGGGTGCGAGGGCAATGCTGGGGTCGCGGAAGATAATGTTGGAGGTGGAATCCTGTGGCACGAACACAGGTTTGCCGTTGTTTAGGGATTTCCAGTGCATACCGTCGGCACTCCACGCGAGGTGCAGCCCATCGGTCTTATTATTCTCGAAATATGCGAAGAGATATAACGGGTCGGATGCGAGGGCCCCTGCGAGGCCGATAATGAGGAGCAAAGTGGTAAGTATTGACTTTTTCATATTGTTGCAAATTTAGTGAAATATAGTGAGGTAGACAAAAATAGGAGATAAAAAGAGAAGGAAGAAGAATGGGAAGGAAGAAGGGAAAAGAAGGTTCGACAATAAAGGGAGGACTCGGTTCGCACCGGATCCTCCCTTTCAATTTGCATGAAGATTAAATTTTTGTTATCTCGTCTTTAAGTATTCGAGGGAATTTTTGGCAAGAGTGAGCACATTGTCTTGATAAGCATTGTTTGAGGGATGGGCACTTATGTCGGGCGTACCGTCTGCATTTCTCATCGAGAATTCGCAGCCACCGTTGCCGATGCAAAGGATAGTGCCCTTGAACTCAGTGTTGCCCTGTTGTGCTTCCCAGACATTGAGCTGCGATACCCATTCCCACTGGGAATCCCATGTGCCGAGCGGATAGATGCCGTAGGTCTGGGTGAGGGCTGTGTAGCAACCCTCTTCCTGATTGCCCATGCCAGTTAGTGCGGAGGGGATGTTGAAGAAGAGGCAGTTGTGGTCTTCAGTCCAACCGGCACCCTTGAACGGGATGACCTTGCAAAATTCGCCTTGCTCTGCGGTCAGACCCTTATAGATTGGATGGGACGAATGGTCCTTGGTAAACTTACGACCGGGGTTGAGAGAGACTCCCATTTTCCAGACATCGGGGTTATAGACACCCTTACCGGCTGCAATGTTGTGGTCGTTGTTGCGGAGCATGTCGAGGTCAAGTCGGCCGAGATAGCCAACATATACCGTAGCATGGCTCCAGAGCAAGAGGCTACCGCCGTCGGCATACCATTGGGTGATGACCGGAGTTGCGTCGGTCACTACCTGCGGCATGGTGAAGACTTCCTCCTCAGTTACATCCTCGAGGTCGCGCATCCAGAACAGTACCCGGAAACGGTCGATGTCGTTGACAGAATTAATGTCGCCAAAGTAAATGAATTGAGCTGTGGGATATTGCTCATGTAGCCAGAGCCAAGCGCAGGCCTCGTCATCGTCGCCCTCGGCCACGAGTTTTTCGGGGGTGGGATAGATGCTGAGGAAGCCTATGGCAGTCTTTCCGATCTTGAGAGAAGAGGAAACCGGAAGGGAGCAGCCCTCATTATTGACCGCAACAAGAGTTACCGTCCATTCGTCTCCATAATTGACATTCGGTATAGTGTATTCGGTAGCTTTGCCAGCGAGCGTCTCATGGATAGAGATTGAGCCATTGGTTGCGGAGAAGTCGATAGATTCGGCAGAGGCGTTTGCAGTCCATTCCACCTTGGCATCGTAGCCTGTGCCACGTTCGAGCTGGGCCATGCTGAGACCCTCCATCTTGGAGGCACCGGGGCGGAGTGCACGCTTCACCACGCCAAGCGACTGGTTGGTACCATCGGTGAGCTTGAACACATAAGTATATTCAATATTGGTGTCGACATTGCGGAAAGCGTAAGAATTGCCATCGACAGTCTCAGAGCCTACCAGGGTGGAACCCTGATAGACATTGATAATCATCGAGAGATCATTTTGCGCAGGCCAGGACCACACGTAGTCATCACCTACGAGCTGACCTGTAATCAGATTGGCATCTATAGGTGCGAGCACCGGCGACTTTATGCCATCGTCCTCATCTTGACAAGAGGCAAGTGAGATAAGCGCGAAGAGCGCAACGAATAAAATATTAAGTTTTTTCATGATTGACATGATTGAGTCAAATTATTGTAACCTGCATTGCGATTAATTGTAACCTTCGTTCTGGACATAGAGACCGGGAACGTAATAGAGCTGGTTGTAAGGGATAGGATAGAACTCATTCTTGCCGGGAGTATAGTGCGCATCCTTGTAATACTGGCCATACTTCACCTTCTCGTATTCAGACTTGGCAGCCTTTTCGAAATAAGAGTTGAGCACAGAAGAAGCTATACCCCAGCGGCGGAGGTCGAAATAGCGGCTTGACTCCATGGCCATCTCGAGGCGGCGTTCCCAACGGAGACGCGTGCGGGCCTTATCCTTATCGCTGAAGTCGGAAGCTGTGTAGAGAGCTATTTCGCAGAAGTCTTTTGCATAAGCGATATGCTTATTGACAGAGTTGGCGGCACGCGTGCGGATATCATTGATAATCTCGCGAGCCTCTTCGAGGCGACCGAGTTCGATGAGAGCTTCGGCACGCATCAACATGACGTCGGTGTAGCGGAACACATAGTCGTTGGTGGCAAAAGCCTGCCAGGAGCCGTCGAAAGTCTCGCCGGCGCTGCGCTGAGGCACCTCCTTGAGCGAAGTGTAGAAACCATAGGTTGAGGGTGTGCGCGAGTTGCTTTTGGTCATGGTGTATTCAGCCTCATACTTGTAGGGGAAAGTAGGCATACCCACTGTGTGGAATAGGCGCGGATCCCATTTCTGAGCCGAGGGAGTGCCATTTAGGGGGTAATCGTCGGAGTCGTCGTAAGCCTCAAACATGGGGAGACCATTCTTGGTCTTGAAGGCATTCACGAGGTCCTGTGAGGGTTTGTGGAAGTCCCAACCGCACGACCACATGCCCCAGCAGCCGTTAAGCATGATAGACCAGTTTGCGCGGCCATATTTTGTGTTGTCCTGATCATATTGGGAAGTCTGGACAGCGAATACAGATTCCTTGCTGTTTTTGTATTCGGGAAGGAAGATATCGCCGAAATCCTCAAGATAACCGAAGCGGGAATCCTTGACGACCTTGGTGTATTGCTCCACCTTCTTCATATACTCCTGATTTATGAATGCCACGCCGTCAGATTTCTCATAGCCGTCGCCCCATGCGAGAGTGAGGTAGCACTTGGCGAGATATGCAGCAGCTGCGATACGGTTGGCACGACCGCCACCATCTTCGGTGACATCGGGAAGGGCATCATAGGCAAGTTCGAACTCATGAATTACCTTGCCGAAGAGATCCTCGTAAGAATACTGGTTGTTGGGGACCTTCTCCTGCGAGTTGTTTTGCATGACCTCCTCGTCGATCCAAGGCACCTGACGGAACATTGTGACGAGCTTGAAATAGTTGTGTCCACGCAAGAAATGCACTTCGCCTACACGCTGGGCGGCAGTCTCTTCACCGAGCACCTCCACGCCATGCTTCTGAAGCGAAACGAGGGCACGGTTGCAACGCGAGATGTTGCAATAGAGGCGATACCAGAGTTCGTCGAGTTCGCCGGGAGTGGAAGTCAAGGTGGACCAAATCTCCATGGGGTGATAGCCGGTGTCGGTTGTTCCACCGCCACCTTTCATGCAGTCGTCAGAGCCGAGGTCACCATAGGGCCAGAGATTGAAGGGGTAGCTGTACCAGCAGTCGCCGAGCGATGCGTAAGCGGCGTTGACGAGCTTGTCGGGCTGTTGGTAAGCATGTTCGCTATCGAGCACACCTGTGGGTGGAACATCGATAAAATCGTTGCAGGCGGTCATCCCCAAAGTGAGGAAAGATATTGCCAATATATTTAAAGATTTCATGATTGATCGAAATTTAAGATTTATATACACTCTTAGAAATTAACTTGCAGACCGAACGAAACGGAGGTCGGGATAGGATAAGCCCAGTTGGGGTTTTCGGGGTCGGTGCATGTGAGGCTCTTGCTCTTGATGGTGAGGAGATTCTGCGCAGAGACATAGAAGCGAGCCTTGGTCATGCGGAGTTTCTCGATAATTTTAGCCGGGAGGCTGTAGCCAATCTGAAGAGTACGGAGCTTGGCGTAAGAGCCGTTCTCAACGAAATAAGAAGAAGTGCGGCCTTCGTCACCCTTATTGTCGGTGGTAAGCATCGGTATATTGGAAGAGGTGTTGACATCGGGGAGCCAGCCGTCGAGCACGCGGACACCCTTGTTGCTGCCGGCGTCGGTTACACTCCAGAAGTCGTTCTGGAATTTCTGGTTGTTGTAGACATCCTGGCCAAGCACACCCTGCCAGAACATCTGGAAGTCGAAATTCTTATACGAGAGTTCCACGTTGAGACCGAAAGAGAGGTCGGGCACGGGGTTGAAAATCCATGTCTGGTCATCGGGGGTAATCTTGCCGTCACCATTGAGGTCGGCATACTTCATGCCACCGAGGCGGGCGTTGTCCTGACCGTAAGCGAGCACTTCATCTTGCGACTTGAAGATGCCGTCGTAAACGTAACCTACGATAGAACCATAAGGCTGCTTGGACTGCACGAGGTTTTCAGTAGTGGTGTGAGCGTAGGAGCCCGTGGTGTTGCGCGGCAGGTAAGTCACCTTGTTGCGGAAGAAGTCGAGGTTGAGCGAGGCGTTGTAACCGAATCCGCATGCGAGTTGGTCGCGCCAACCAATCTGGAATTCCATACCCCAGTTGCGGAGCGATGGACCGTTGAGCCAAGAAGCGCCACCTTCACCCATAGAGCCGAGGTATGCCGGTATAATAAGCATATCCTTTACATCCTTGATATAAGCGTCTACCGTACCGGTAAGGCGATTGCGGAGGAAAGAGAAGTCGAGTCCGGCGTTATACTGTATGGTAGTCTCCCATTTCAGGTTGGGGTTGGCAGTCTGGCTTGCATAGTAACCGGAGGGGAATATACCACTATGCTGGAGCAAGAGGTCATAGGCTGTAGAAGTGACACGGTCGCTGCCATAATCAGCGAGATATAGGGCATAACGGGCAGTGTTGGATATAGCCTGGTTACCGGTCTTACCCCAAGAGAGACGGAGTTTGAGATCGTCGAGCCAATTAGCCTTGATATGCTCCGAGATACGATAGCCGAGCGTTGCAGCGGGGAAAGTACCGTAGCGGTTGTTGGAGCCGAAGCGTGAAGAACCGTCGTGACGTATGGTGAACGAAGCGAGGAGAAGGTTACGCCAATTATAGTCAATCTTACCGAAGAATGACATCAGGGCGTATGCAGACTTATTACCGGTGGAGCGTTCCACACCTGAGGAAGCGTCAGGATACATGAAGTCGGTATCCTCGAGGTCGTAATTCTCATTATATCCAGAGAAATCGATGCGGCTTTGCCTGAACATCTCCATACCGGCGAGCACAGTGAAGTCGTGGTCTTCCTTGATATTGAAATTGTAGTTGATTGTGTTAGACCAAGTCCATTTGGTATCGTTGGCCTGAGAGAGAGTTGTGGAGTTAGTATCGTTGTTGACGATGTCGCTGTGGTAAGTGAAATTGTAAGAATGGATGAATGCGGCATCATAGTCGAGACCGAAGTTAGAGCGAATCAGGAGGCCCTTGATAGGCTTGATGTCTATGTATGCGTTACCGAAAAGACGCCATATGTTGAGGGCGTTGTGACGGTTGAAGGCGAGTTCGCGGAGAGGGTTCTGCCTATCGGCCATACTTCCTACGGGACCTGCATATGTGACGCCGTCAGTTTCATAAACAGGAACGATTGAGGGCATCTTAAGGGCATTCTCAAGAGGATGGCAGTCCACTTGGTCGGTATATGTGAGGGTGAAATTCTCACCTACGGTAAGCACCGGGGAGATATTGAACGAGGTGTTGATACGGGCCGAGATATTCTCGAAGTTGGTATATTTGAGGATACCTTCGTTCTTCTTGTAACCGAGAGAGAAAAGAGCCGAGTAAGCATCGGTGGCTTTTGACACGGAAGCGTCGTAGCTCTGAGAGAAGCCGGTGCGCGAGATTTGGTCGAGCCAATCTGTATCAGACATCAGCATTGTCTTTTTCTCATTGATGAAGCCATCGTAGTAACCGTTGACGGTATAATTGTTGTACTGACCGGTGCGGTAGTCATATACAGAGATGGGGAAGCCGGTGGGGGCGTTCAGGTCGAGTCCATAGCTCGAGGCGTAAGATGCGGGGTCTAAGCCATCGTTGAGGGCAGCCTGCGCCATCGCCATAGCGTAACCCTTTGAATTGAGGAGTTTCATTTTTGACTGACCGGAGTAGAACTGGCCGGTAAGATTGGCCGAGAAGCTAACATTTACCTTGTCGCTCTTGGCTTTGCCCTTCTTTGTGGTGATGATGATGACACCGTTGGCTGCGCGCGAACCATATATAGAAGCCGAGGCAGCATCCTTAAGCACCTGCATGCTTTCGATATCGTTCATGTTGAGCGAATTGAGCGATGCAGTGGTTGGCACACCGTCTATCACGAAGAGAGGGTCTTGGGAGGCATTGAACGAGCCGATACCACGTATACGGACTGAACCGGTGCCGCTCGGCGAACCGTCGGCTGTCACAGTCATGCCGGGCACCTTGCCTTGTAGGGCTCTCATGGGGTCGGTGTCGGCGGAGTTTTCGAAATTCTTTGAGTTGACCACAGAGACAGAACCGGTGAGGTCAGCTTTTTTCATGGTCTGGTAACCTACCACCACCACCTCGTCGAGCAGACCGGTATCCTCGCTCAGGGTAATTGTCATTTCGGGAGAGGCCTTGACCTGAAGCGGCTTGAAACCGATATAGCTTACTGTAAGGGATGCACCATCGGGGACTTCGAGTGCGAAATTACCGTCAATGTCGGTGGCGGTGCCTTTCTTGGTTTGATCGCAAAGGACAGTGGCACCGATGAGAGGCTCATTGTCGGTAGCAGACACCACTACTCCCTTGACGGTAAACTGTTGGGCGAAAGCTGCAGTGGATAGCAGCAGACACGCCAGGAAAGTAAATAATGACTTTGTCATGGTTATAAATTTTTGGATATTTTTTGTTATTGTCGTTCTACGGTAGTAGATACGCTGCAAAATTAGCGTTGTAATATAGATAGTTATTGAAATGATGTTTCAAAGGGTTGCATAAAAGTAACCATGCAACAAAAGTGTAGAAGAATGTAACAAAAATTAACTTTACAGCTTTTTTCGCTCTGCTTTTTTGCTTCTTTTTCACTTCCTTTTCACTTCCTTTTCGCGCTTCCACGCTCACACAACTCCAGTACCGGAATGGAGGAGATATCAGATATTAAATATAATGTCACTAAATTAACAATGAAAATGGATGTTATAGGTCGCGCACAAAGTATATGTGCATTTTCTGCAACCTACTTTTGCCGACCTTCAGATTCGGTCTTCAGTCAAGTGGGAGCCACCACGTTCCATCTTCCCGAATTCTGAATCTCAACCAAAATTAAATCACATTAAAATGCACATATA
>CAJUIJ010000096.1 GCA_910586175.1 uncultured Muribaculaceae bacterium
ATTGAATATCAATAATTTCAAAGTACTCTTATGATTTTTTAGTGGACACTAATGAACGAGAAATATTATAGAAAGGTAGACCTGCCGTTTTCATAAGATTGGGAGCAATGTTTTCGCTCGTCAATCCCATTCTCTCGTAATTTTTTTTAGCTTAGAGCACCTGTTTTTTAGAAGGCTCGAGCAAGATGTCAAGACGGCGCATTACAAGCATCGGGAGGATGATTTTCTTGTAATCCCCTTTCTCAAACACATGCACAAGAACATCGTTGGCGATGTTCCATATAAATGCGAAAAGTTGGTTATATTGAGTCTGATTCATAGGTTCCCATTTATTAACACTTCTTACATACTATGGCTTGTGTGGGTTATACTATGCTTGTTAGGGCTTTGGGTCATCAGGAGATATGTCAAACGGCAAAAGAATATCTTGGGCATCGGACAAATATTTGTCGAAATCGGATACTTCCGTTTTATCCTGCAAGAGCCTGAATCGATTGTATTCACGATGGGCCTTTTCAATGGCTTGTTCGTGTGAAATTGTACCGGCAGTATTTCCAATTGTATAATCCATGGTTGTCAGGTATTTGTGTAAGAAATCACGCCAATCGGTCATGCTGGTTGTAATGTGTCGTATAGCCCTCCTTTCAGCCATGTCAAGAAATGCTGTTGAGATTTGATTCAGTTCGGTTATCTCATCGAGGAGTAAATAATTTTTTGCCACCTCCGTGTCAGATTTTTGTATCCTGCCATCGGGTGCCTTCTTCCATGTGCTGAGTCCCATGTTTGGTTTGTCTGCATCTGCGCGTTGATATATGATTTCAGCTGCTGTATGTTTGGTAACAGCGAGGTGCATCATATTCTGAACCATTTTATAAAATTTCTTTGTTTCTTCTGAGTGTGAATCATAGTCCACACTGCACTCAGCATAAATATCTGTGATTTTCTGATAGTAACGTCGTTCGGAAGTGCGAATCTCACGAATGCGTTCAAGCAAATCGTCAAAATAGTCCCTGCCAAAATGTCGGCCTTGCTTTAAACGTTCATCATCAAGAACAAAGCCCTTTATTATGAATTCTTTCAAGACGGAGGTTGACCAAATCCTGAATTGAGTGGCCTGTTTGCTGTTTACGCGATAGCCCACTGCTATAATTGCATCGAGATTGTAAAACAATGGAGACCTCTCAACTACCCGATCTCCTTCAGTTTGAACTATCCCAATTTTTCGGATGGTTGCCTCTTTTGTGAGTTCACCTGATTCGTAAATCTGTGTCAAATGATAATTGATAGTTCGAACGTCAACATCAAAAAGCTCCGACATGCGTTTCTGTGACATCCAAAAGGTTTCACTATTGAAAATTACTTCGATTCGCGTGTCGCCTTGTGGCGTTTTGTATAATAAGATGTTGGAGGAGTGCGCGTTATGGAGTAATTCAATGGTGGAGTTGTTTGTGGAGAAATATTTTCGAGCGTCTTGCACTAACTGCTTCTTTGCATCTGCATTCTCAGCAATAATTAAGCATGCCAGCCGAGATAGATGATACAATTCAACTTTACGGAAAGCTCCACTGCCAAGCTTAACCATTTCGACCGTACGGTTGAAATGGTCATCAACGTTCAATCCTTTATTTACGGCTGCCATTATTGCTTTATCCATAACTTTGCTGAATTTCCAATAGGCTGAATATCCCATCGCCGCGCAAAGCTCACGTGAATTCCAATAATCATCGCCGTGTTTGGATATTTTTTTCAGATTTTCAAACGTTGGGTGCATTTCCGTTATGTTTTCATCCATAATCGCTGATAATTGAGTGTGCCAATTACAAATATACGCAATTATTCTCAAACCGCAAAAATCTTTGTCAATAAGGATTTAAGGATTTTGATTTTTGCGGTATCGTGATAAATTTGTAATTTTGATACGTGAAACAATTTTTGTTATAATAAGGGTATGGTAAGTTATCTGCAAATCGAGGGGCTTACGAAGTCGTTTGGCGACCGTATGCTTTTTGAAGATGTCACTTTCGGTGTTTACGAGGGTGATAAAATCGGTATAATAGCCCGCAACGGTGACGGCAAGTCCACGTTTCTAAACATTCTCACCGGTCGTGAAGACTATGATTCGGGCCGTGTGGTTTACCGCAATGGTCTCCGTGTAGGTTATCTTGAGCAACTCCCCCCTATGCAGGAGGGTATGTCGGCACTCGAATATGCCACACCGCAGCCTGCACCCGGTCATGAGGAGAATTGGAACGGCGCTGATCTCGCAAGGCAGATGCTTACGCAGTTTGGCATAGATGATGTCAATAAGCCTTTGCAGCAGCTTTCCGGTGGACAAGCCAAACGTGTGGCTCTTGCCAAGGTGCTCCTCACTGAGCCTGACATGCTTATCCTTGACGAGCCTACCAACCACCTTGACATAGAGATGATAGAATGGCTTGAGGCGTATCTTTCTCGCCAACGCGTCACGCTCCTGATGGTGACACACGACCGATATTTTCTCGACAAGGTATGCTCGCGCATTATTGAGATAGACCGCCATAACATCTACAGTTACGATGGCAACTATGATTATTACCTCCAGAAACGCGATGAGCGCATGGAGGCGATGAGTGCAGAACTTGCCAAGGTGAAGAATCTCCTGCGCACCGAACTCGAATGGATGCGCCGCCAGCCCCAGGCCCGCGGTTCGAAAGCAAAATATCGTATCGACAATTTCTACGAACTTGAAAACAGAAGCCGGGTCAATCTCGCAACCCGCGATGTCAGTCTCGATGTCAAGTCAAGTTATATTGGGTCCAAGATTTTTGAGGCTAAGAATGTAAGCAAGGCATTTGGCGATAAGGTCATACTTAAAGATTGGAGCTATACTTTCGCCCGATATGAGAAAGTTGGTATAGTGGGTGATAATGGTGCCGGCAAGTCCACATTCATAAAGTTGCTTTTGGGCGAGCTTAAGCCAGATTCGGGCAGCTTCGACATTGGCCAGACTGTGCGTTGGGGATATTACAGTCAGGAGGGTATGACCGGTTTCGACGAGCGCAAGAAGGTGATAGATGCCGTGCGCGAGATTGCAGAGGAGGTACGCATCGACGATAAGACACGAATGACCGCTTCTGCATTCCTCTCCAAATTCCTCTTCACTCCGGAGCAACAGCAGAAGTATATCTATAAGTTGAGTGGTGGAGAACGCCGAAGGCTTTATCTTGCCACCGTGTTGATGCGCCAACCCAATTTTCTCGTGCTTGACGAGCCGACCAATGACCTTGATATAATGACACTCACAGTGCTCGAGGATTATTTGGTCAATTTCAAGGGATGCGTCATCGTGGTGAGCCACGACCGCTTTTTCCTGGACCGCATTGTTGACCATCTGTTCGTGTTTCATGGCAATGGCGAAGTGCAGGATTTTCCGGGTGACTACAGCACATACCGTCACTGCGTGGCGCAGCGTGAGAAGGAACGCAAGGCGGAGATGGCAGTCGCAGCCTCACGCTCCGCAGTCTCTTCAAGTGAAGACACAGCGTCCAAAAACACTTGGAGGCAGAAGGAGGAGAAGCGCAAGCTGAGCTTCAAGGAAAAGCGTGAGATGGAGCAGCTCGAAAAGGATATTGAGTCCATGACCACGGAGAAAGGTGAACTGGAAGCTGCCTTATCGTCGGGCAATCTTGATGCCGATGCTATCACAGCATCGGCCAAACGTCTGTCGGAATTGACCGATGCACTCGACACGGCCGAACTCCGTTATCTCGAACTCCTCGAAATAGAGGGCTGACGGGATATATGGTTAACAGCCCTCGCAAAAGGGAGTTAGAAAATATAGTCCACGCAGGTGCGTGCTTTTTTATGGCCTGCAAGCAGACCGGCTGCCGCCACGTGAGCCGGATGATTGGCATAGGTGGCTACATCGGCCATGGTGGGCACTATAGCTGTCAACACCACATCCCAATCTTCGGCCGGGTTCTCGTTCAAGCCCACCTCCATCGACTCCAATACGTCAATCTGTGCGGGCAATGCCATCAGTGCTTCCGCAAACTTGCCCGCTATTTCGCGACGCTCTTCAGGGGTGCCCTGAAGCTGAAATGTAACAATGTGTTTTACCATCTTGAGTTTATTTTTTGAATTTTAAGGTTGTAGCTGAGCTGTTGGCATAGCGGCTTGTGGTGCGTGCAGTATACGTGCCGGCCGGCATGCAAGACAATAAGCCTGTAATCAACAGGCTTATTGCGAATTGCAATGTTTTGCAGCTTCCGGTCATATGCTATCAATTATTGGATGTCGGGTAGAGACGTTCGCGGGCGGCGGCCACTTTCTCGTCTTCCACGTAATCATCGTAATCCATCATCTTGTCGATGATTCCGTTGGGTGTCAACTCTATTATGCGGTTGCACACTGTCTGGATGAATTCGTGGTCGTGGCTCGACATCAATATCACACCCTTGAAGTTCTGCAGGGTGTTGTTGAATGCCTGAATCGACTCCAAGTCCAAGTGGTTGGTGGGGGAGTCGAGCACCATAGTGTTGGCGTCGGCGAGCATCATACGTGCTATCATGCAACGGATCTTCTCACCTCCCGAGAGCACCGAGGCCTTTTTAAGCACTTCCTCTCCGCTGAAGAGCATCTTGCCCAAAAAACCTTTCAGGTAAATTTCCGACGAGTCATTGCTCCACTGGCATAGCCAATCCACGAGGTTGAGGTCAGTGTTGAAGAAGTCACTGTTGTCGAGCGGCAGATATGCTGTGGTGATGGTCTGTCCCCACTCATATTCGCCGGCGTCAGCCTTGCGATTGCCGTTGATAATCTCAAAGAGGGCTGTCATGGCCCTGGGGTCGCGGCTCAGGAATGCCACCTTGTCGCCCTTCTCTATCTGGAAATTGATATCTTTGAAGAGCACCTCGCCATCGACCGATGCTGTGAGACCCTTCACCTCGAGTATCTTGTTGCCCACCTCGCGGTTGGGAGTGAATATGATGCCGGGGTAGCGGCGCGACGAGGGCTGAATCTCCTCCACGTTGAGCTTCTCGAGCATTTTCTTGCGGCTTGTGGTCTGCTTGCTCTTTGCAACATTTGCTGAGAAGCGCTGTATAAACTCAAGCAACTCCTTGCGTTTTTCCTCCGCCTTCTTGTTGGCAGCCTGCTGCTGGCGCAGCGCGAGCTGCGACGACTGATACCAGAAGTCGTAGTTGCCCGCGAATAGGGAAATCTTGTTGAAGTCTATGTCGAGAGTGTGTGTGCTCACGGCGTTCAGGAAGTGACGGTCGTGGCTCACCACAAGCACGGTGTTCTCGAAGTTGGCCAGATAATTCTCAAGCCAAGACACAGTCTCCAGGTCAAGGTCGTTGGTAGGCTCGTCGAGAAGCAGGTTGTCGGGGTTGCCGAAGAGGGCCTTGGCCAGGAGCACGCGCACTTTCTCGTTGGCGCTCATGTCCTTCATCAGCATGTAGTGTCGGTCTTCCTTTATGCCGAGACCCGAAAGAAGGGCGGCTGCATCGCTCTCGGCATTCCAACCCTCCAGCTCTGCAAATTTCTCCTCCAGTTCGGCTGCCTTTATGCCATCTTCATCACTGAACTCCGGCTTGGCATATATGGCATCTTTCTGCTGCATTATGTCCCAAAGCACGGTATGACCGCGAAGCACTGTCTCTATTACAGTGCAATCGTCATAGGCGAAGTGATCCTGTGAGAGCACAGAAAGGCGTTCGCCCGGCCCGAATGTCACAGTGCCATGTGTGGGCGAGAGCTCACCCGAAAGTATGCGCATCAGCGTGGACTTGCCGGCACCGTTAGCACCGATTATACCGTAGCAGTTGCCACGGTTGAACGTAAGATTAACATCCTGAAAGAGCACGCGTTTGCCAAATTGCATGCCCAAATTATTTACCTGTATCAAGTTGAGTCGTTAAGTTTTTGTTAAGTTCGTTAATTTAAGACCTGTCATCGCCTGAAGTTACCTCCTTGTTGACGCATGCGCTTCATCATCTGCATCGGATTCTTCATATTGGTGGCCATGTGCATCATCTTGCGCATGTCCTCAAACTGCTTAAGCAGCCTGTTCACCTCCTGAAGCGATGTGCCTGAACCCTTGGCTATGCGCTGGCGGCGCGTACCCTTTATGATGTCGGGGTTCTCGCGCTCCTGAGGAGTCATGGAGTGGATTATGGCCTCTATGCTCTTGAAGGCGTTGTCGTCGATGTCGATATCCTTGATGGCTTTTCCCACTCCCGGAATCATCGCGGCGAGGTCCTTTATGTTACCCATTTTCTTAATCTGGTTGAGCTGATGCAGGAAGTCGTTGAAGTCGAACTTGTTCTTCTTCATTTTTTCCTGGAGCTTCTCGGCCTCTTTCTGGTCGTAAACCTCCTGTGCTCGCTTGGCCAGCTCCACAATGTCGCCCATGCCGAGTATGCGGTTGGCCATACCCTCGGGGTTGAACTCCTGTATATCTTCGAGCTTCTCGCCGGTTCCCACATACTTGATGGGTTTATTGACCACGGCGCGGATAGAGAGCGCGGCACCACCTCGCGTGTCACCATCGAGCTTGGTGAGTATCACGCCGTCATAATCTATGCGGTCGTTGAAAGCCTTGGCTGTGTTGACTGCATCCTGTCCGGTCATGGAGTCCACTACGAAGAGAGTCTCCTGGGGTTTGACGGCGTTCTTGATACGCTCTATCTCGTCCATCATCTCCTCGTCGACAGCCAGACGACCGGCGGTGTCGATAATCACGAGGTCGTTGTTGTTGTCGCGTGCATACTTGATGGCGTTGAGGGCAATCTGCACCGGATCCTTGCTATCCTCCTCAGTGTAGACCGGCACATCGACGCTCTGGGCCAAAACGCGGAGCTGTTCGCGTGCAGCCGGACGGTACACGTCGGCACCCACAAGCAGAGGGCGCTTCGACTTCTGCGATTTTAGCTTGCGTGCAAGTTTGCCGGCAAAGGTGGTCTTTCCGGCACCTTGCAGACCGGCCATAAGGAATACTGCCGGCTTGCCTTCAGTATTGAGCGGGGCCTCATCGCCTCCCATGAGCGCGGCAAGTTCATCGTGCACTATCTTGACCATCAGTTCCTTCGGCTTCAGCGCATTGATCACGTTCTGACCTAAGGCTTTCTGCTTCACTGTGTCGGTGAACGATTTTGCCACTTTATAGTTGACGTCGGCATCGAGAAGTGCCCGACGCACATCCTTAAGCGTCTCGGCTATGTTAATCTCAGTGATGCGGCCTTCGCCTTTGAGTATCTTGAATGAGCGTTCCAGCCGCTCGGAGAGGTTATTGAACATAGTTATATATTGACGTTATTTCAATTTGTTGGTAGCGGTGTCGGGAAATATCACCGTGGGCTTCAGTTCGCGGGCTTCCTCCGGAGTGACTTGGGCGTAGGTGATGATTATCACCACGTCGCCGGGCTGGGCCTTGCGGGCTGCCGCTCCGTTAAGACATATTACGCCTGAACCGGCTTCCCCTTCGATCACGTAAGTGTCGAAGCGCTCGCCATTGTTGTTATTTACGATCCATACGCGCTGCCCCGGGATTATGTCGGCTGCACGGAGCAAGTCGCCGTCGATGGTGATGCTCCCGATATAGTTGAGATTCGCCTCTGTCACTGTGACACGGTGAATCTTAGATTTCATCATTTCAATCAGCATAGTGTCGGGTGTGTCAAATTGTTTTCTTGTAACAGATGTTGTCTATGAGCCTCACTTTGCCGCAATACACGGTGATGCATCCCACCACCCAAGGAGACTCGCTCCATTCTTCCACAGGCAGGAGTGTGCGGCCATCCACTATCTCGAAATATTCCACCTGCATGTCGGGCACGGCGTTGATTTGTTCCACCACGGTGTCGTGAGTGGCCTTGACGCTGTGGTCTTTGGCATATTGCACCGACTGGGCCAACGCGCGGTGTATCTCAGGCGCCACATTTCGCTGTGCAGGTGTGAGCAATGCGTTGCGGCTCGACAGCGCGAGCCCGTCATCTCCTCGCTTTATCGGACATGGCACTATCTCCACATTTATACCTTCGGTCTCCACCATGTTGCGAATCACCGCAATCTGCTGGAAATCTTTCTCTCCGAAATATGCCCTGGTGGGACGCACGATGCCGAAAAGCCGTGACACAACCTCCGCTACTCCCTGGAAGTGACCGGGACGGTATTTTCCCTCCATAACCGATGATGCGAAGCCCAAGTTGAATGTTTTCTTGTGCCGGTTTTCCACACCGCCCGGATATATCTCATCTACCTGGGGAGCGAACGCCACGCTGATACCCGCCTGTGCCAGAAGCTTGAAGTCTGACTCCTCATCGCGCGGATAAGTGGCGAGGTCGTCGGGATTGTTAAACTGCGTAGGGTTGACAAATACGCTTACCACCGTAACATCGTTTTCTGCCACTGCCCTCTCCACAAGGGAGATATGGCCGGCGTGGAGTGCCCCCATAGTGGGCACAAACCCTATGCTTTGACCTTTTTTGTGAGCATTGGCCACAAAGGTCTCCATTTCAGAAGCTGATCTGATTATCAACATGCTTGTATATGTTTCCGTGCAGAGCTCGCCTTCGATTTTTTTTAGTTTTTTGACACTAATTCCGGTTTTTGCTGTAAACCGGATTTCGAGGGTGCTCCCGAATATTTTGGCAAAATTAGCAATAAATAGTCAAACCGCGAAGAAATTTTGTGCAAAACACTCGCTTTTATCCTTGAATGTAGTTAATTTTTAATAAAACAGACCTTGATTGCCTCTGCAAAAACTCTCATTTGAATTTTTTTTATTAATTTTGCATTTTGAATAGGAGACTGCCTTTATTAAGTAATGAGTCATTTTAAATTTAAATTTGATTTGTGCTTATTTTTGTCAGA